>JAYUKV010000027.1:0-19137 GCA_043764135.1 bacterium
CTTTCAATTAAAATCAAAACTATATTTAGAAGCCTTAAAAAGATCTTTTGAAGAACTGGCTAAAATGAGGTTGGAGTTTGGTTGCGAAAGGTGAGTAAAGTATTGTTTTTTAATTTGATGATGATTCTGGAGAAGATTAAAAAAAGTTCCCTGTTTTGCAAACTTTAAAGTTTTTAGAAAAAGCCGGTATATAGCTGAACTCATGAAAATCTCCTAATTTTTTGAATGAAAAAATATGCTCAAAGGTATTTACCGATGAGCAATATGGTTGGGTTTTGATAAATTTTATGAGTTGATATCCACCAGGATATCACCCAAAGCACAGCTACAGACATCAGGTCCTAAAGCTGAATCTTTAACAACCAAAACTGCAACAGAAGTATCTTGAGGTTTTTTGAGTTTTAACATTTTTGTTCTCGTGGTGTAATGTGAAAAACATACGTAAAAATTACGCACTCATCTAATATGAATATATCACAAAAACAAGGCATTGTCAAATCCAAATATAAACCTGTTTAATTAATCGTGAAGAAACTGATTAAATCTAATAAAAACGGAATTATCGGTGTCCCCGGAATTCTTCGTTTTTCTTTAGATGTATCAAGTTTCGCTCGATTAATTAAACAGGTTCTATAGTTAAATTATTTAAGAATTTGCATTAACAATTGAGAGTTAAATTACAAGAGTTTAATTGTTCAACTGAACAGAATATTAATAAAATCTAATTCGAATAATTTATAAATTAAATAAATAAAAGAATCCCTTTCGGGATAATTTTAATCTTTTTTTATTTACTCTCCGAGCACTATCATAATCACAAACATCGTCGACACAGCATATAAAGGTAGTAGTAAACCACGTATATCAATTCTAAACAAACCTTTAAAGACTACACTTAAAATTATATATTCAAAGAAAATAATAATCACTGAAAAACTAAATATTTTAATAAATTTATCCATACTATATTTTTATATAAATTGTTTATAAGTAATACTATTGCACACATTAACACTTTAGTCGAGGTGGCTATAAAACTCTAAGAACATAACACACCTCCACGAAGAAGTCACCATGTGGGTTTAATGTTGTCAAACAATTTTTCTTGGTTTCTTGTGTATGGTTTGCTTTTCCCTTTACAACTCTACTAATTGAGGTTAAAATATTGACTATAAACAATAACATTACCATAACAACACATATGTCAGTAATAGATTTTACACAATCAATTGAAGCAGGATATACATTCAAAGGAAGCGCCTTCTATCTAGGTACAGCGATGCTAGATAAAAAAGTAGTTAAGCCAGTTAAAATAAACATTCCACTTTCTACTCTTAATAGACACGGTTTAATCGCTGGTGCTACAGGTACAGGTAAGACAAAAACTCTTCAAGTGTTAACAGAGTCACTAGCAAGTGCTGGAGTCCCTACTCTTATAATGGATATAAAAGGTGATTTAAGTGGAATCTCACAACCTGGTGAAATGAACGATAAGATAAAACAAAGAATTACTGATTTGGGAGTTGAGTGGGAACCAAAACAATTCCAAGCTGAGTTTTTAACTTTGTCTGATAATGGAGTAAAAATGAGAACTACCCTAACAGAGTTTGGTTCTGTATTACTAGGTAAATTAATGAATCTATCTGACGTTCAAAACGCAGTGTTGGGAATGATTTTTAAATACTGTGTAGATAGAAATATCCCACTTCTAGACTTTGAAGATCTTAAAAAAGTTTTACAATTCTATGGAACAGAAGAAGGTAAGAAGGAGATTGAAGCTGAATACGGATCCGCTGCTTCATCCTCTATTGGGGCGATCACTCGTAATATAATTCAACTTGAAGAGCAAGGGGTGGATACTATTTTTGGAGAGCCTTCGTTAGACGTTATGGATCTTGTCAGAACTGATCTTAATGGAAGAGGTGTAATTAACATTGTAAGATTGATGGATTTGCAATCTAAACCACAATTATTTGCAACATTTATGTTATCACTTGTAAACAAAGTTTATTCCAAATTCCCAGAAGTTGGAGATATGGAAAAGCCAAAACTGTGTTTGTTTATCGATGAAGCCCATCTAATATTTGAAAATGCAGACACAGTATTGTTACAACAAATAACCACTACAATAAAACTAATTAGATCTAAAGGTGTAGGTATATTCTTTATTACACAAAACCCTTCTGATATCCCTCAAGCTGTGCTTTCACAATTAGGATTAAAAATCCAACACTCACTTAGAGCATTTACAGCGATCGATCGTAAAGCAATTAAGGTAGCATCAGAAAACTATCCTATCTCAGATTATTATCAAACAGAGAATTTGCTTACAGAGCTTGGTATCGGTGAAGCATTGGTAACTTGTTTAAATGAAAAAGGTATCCCTGCTCCATTAGCTCATATAATGATAACTCCTCCAACAACTAGAATGGATGTAGTATCGGATCTAGAGGTGCAAACCGTACTTAATTCTTCTCAATTGTATATTAAATATAAAGACGATGTGAACAGAGAATCAGCATTCGAGATTCTACAAGCTAAAATGGATCAATTAGCTATTGAAAAAGCAAAAGCCGATCAAGCTATAGCAGCAGCAAAAGAAGCAGAAAAAATGGCAAAGGAAGAATCAAGAAGAAAACCAGAAAAATCAGCAATCGAAGCAGTTACAGATAATCACTACACCAAAATAATCGGAGGAGTTGTATTACGAGAAGTTTCAAAAGCAGTAATGAAGGCATTAGGATTTAAAAAATAGTTAATCTTAGGTTATTTAATTATTGTAAATGTATTATTATGAATGTATATATTGTATCAGATCATGCTGGTGTGGAACTAAAGAATTATATACTCAATTTAGGGCTTAAAATCACTGATTTAAGCCCTATAAATGAACCCACTGACGATTACCCTGATTTTGCCAAAACCCTAGCCAAAAAACTCAAATCAGAGCCTGGTTCATTGGGTATTGCTATCTGTGGAAGCGGACAGGGGGTATGTATCGCAATTAATAAATTTGAATTTATCAGAGCGGGATTGATTTTCAACAAATTGCAAATTGCAAATTTAAAATTGCATAACGATGCAAATGTAATTTGTTTATCTCAAGAATTTACAGTTAAGGACGATTTGATAGAAATATTAAATAGTTTTATAAATACAAAATTTTCTAACGAAGAAAGACATTTGCGAAGAATAAACAAGACAAAACATTTAAAATAACCTTTATATTAAAGGTTATTTTATTTTTTTATAAAAAATATTTAAACATGTGTTTAGTTTTTATAAATCTTTTTATACAATATAATTGTTAAAATAATTTAAATTCTACTAGATAATAAATTTAAATTTTTATAAAAAAAATAAAACCTAACCGGTTTATTTTATTTCATCTTTTATTTTATTAATAATTGACATTTGTTCTTGGTTAATCTTTTTGGGCATTTTAACTTTAAAAGATACGAATTGATTTCCTTTAATTGTAGGTTGATTTAATTTTGGTAATCCTTGTCCAGAAAGTTTTAATATTTGGGAAGGTTCTGTTAGGGGTGGAACATTTACAGTAACATCACCATATACGGTAGGAATATCCACAGATACTCCAGTTAATAATGAAAAGTAGTCTATCTCAACCTCTGTTTCGATATCTAAGCCCTTTCTAGTGAATTTAGGGTGATTAAGCACATTAAAGGCTATATACAGGTCACCAGGGTTGGATCCTTTATAACCAGCCTCTCCTTTGCCTTTAACCCTTATTTTATCGCCAGAATTGACTCCTTGCGGTATTTTGATAGTGATAAGTTCTTCTTTTTCGATCGCGCCTGTTCCGTAACACTTTTTGCACATTTTATCATAGGTTTTTCCAAGGCCATCACATACCCTACACTCAATCTCTTGTTGCATTATTCCAAATATCGTTTCTCTTCTCTCAATAACCCTTCCTTTTCCTTTACAGGTAGTACAAGTTTTGAAAGAAGATCCAGGCTCAAATCCCTTTCCAGAACAGAATTCACATTGACATTTGTGTTTGTAACTTATATTTTTTTCCGTACCTTTAGCTACATCTTCTAATGTTACGTTAATTTGTCTTTCTAGATCTACACCGGATCTAACATATTGAGAACCACCGTCTTGTTTTCTAGAAGACGATTGAGAACCACCTCCAAATATCTTATTAAGAATATCATTGAGGTTTTCCATATTGACATTGGTAGAATAACCTTGGTTACCAAACCAGGATGAATCAAAACCAAAATCTTGAAAATTACCATTATCAGAGGTCTGACCAAAGCGATCATATTGTTGCCTCTTCTTCTCATCGCTTAGAACTTCATAAGCACTGTTTACTTCTTTAAACTTATCTTCTGAGCTAGAATCACCTGGATTTTTGTCTGGGTGGTATTTATGAGCAAGTTTACGGTAAGCTTTCTTTATCTCATCTTGTGTTGCAGTTCTAGAAACTTCTAAAATTTGATATAAATCCGCCATAATATTTACAAAGAATCATTCTTTTATAAAAAATTGTCAATCTTATACTAACATTGCTAACCAGTCTTGTTAAGAAGAATTGTATAAGTTATTCACCAACTAGGGAAATAAATTCAATCTCTACATTATACGGCGAGAATAATTCTGCAACACTTAATATAGTATTTCCCGTAGTAATAAAATCATCGAAAATATAAATTTTCTTAACCCGATCTAGATTATCACTAGCTTTAGATATCAAATTGTATATTCCTTTGTTAATAACTCTTTTATTTTTAATCTTGATTAGAGATTGGTTTTTTGTGTGTTTGGACTTGTAAATACAATCTAATGTTTTCAATCCATCTCTTGATGCTAATTTTAATATTTCTTCATTTAGTCCAAAACCTCTTTCAACAAATCTCTTAGGATCAGAAGGTACAAAAACTATAATATAGTTATCATCATTGTTGATAACTTTTGTTAACAATTTATGATATAAAATGTCGTATATATATGGTATAAAGGAGTATAATCCACTTTTTTTTATCTTATAAATTATATCAATAAAGATAGAATCTTTTTGGCTAAAGAGGTAGTAAGAGTTGTAATCTTGTATTTTTTTATGGTTTATTGCTAATTTAGCAATGTCATTGTTATCAAATAATGTGTTATAATTTGAGCTGTATATATTGATAGGTATAATATTTTCAAGCATAATTTGTATGTCAAAAGTTATCAACAAGTTATCAACATTGTTGATAACTCACTGATTTTTAGCAATGTATCTTTTATCTTATAATGGGAATCAAAAGTTATCAACATTGATTTAATTATGTTGATAACTTTTTTTTAAAGCCTTATTTTATCTACTTTATTTTTATCAACAATTTGTTGATAAGTCAATACTTATCAACATGACCAAGGTTGCTAAAAAAAACTTATCAACAATCGAAAAAAGTTATCAACAATTTGTTGATGAATTGTTAATAAAATGTTGATAAGTTTTTGAGATACTTCTCTTATATTCAATATACATTTAACAGATGTTCATTTTTTATGAAAGTGCAAAAATTCATAAAAAAACCACTCCCTTATTATATATAATATTAATGTAATATAGTAATTACTAACATATTAAACAATACATAAAATTTTTTAATCCCCCTTTATCCCCCTTTTGATGTTGATAACTTTTTGAACAATTTTCAATTCCAGAGCATTGTTCAAAATTTATTGATTGACATTAGTAGCAAATTATTTTTTAATAGACTTATACAACCTATGGCTAAAAAATCAACAGAAAAAAAAGAAATTTTATCAATTGATATTGATAATCAAGACCTACAGGAAAAAAGAAAAATGGCGGATTTAGTTGTATCTCAAATCAGATCATCTTACGGCCAAGGTTCAATCTTAAAAATGAATGAAGTTCTAGATCATGACTTCGATTTAATCTCAACAGGTTCACTATCTGTTGACCTTGCAACTGGTGTTGGAGGTTTACCAAAGGGTAGAATTATTGAAATCTTTGGCCCTGAATCTTCAGGTAAAACTTCACTTGCACTTTCAACAATCGCTCAATCTCAAAAAGAAGGCGGAATTGCCGCATATATCGATGCAGAACACGCATTAGATCCACAATGGGCAGCAAAGCTAGGTGTAAAAGTTGATGAACTTTATTTATCTCAACCTTCAAACGGAGAAGAAGCATTAGAAATTGTTGATAACTTAGTAAGATCAAACGCCTTCGATATAATCGTAATTGACTCTGTAGCTGCTTTAGTTCCTAAATCAGAAATCGAAGGTAATATGGGTGAATCATCAATGGGTGTTCAAGCTAGATTAATGTCACAAGCTTTAAGAAAGCTAACGGGTGCTATTTCAAAATCAAACACAACTGTAGTTTTCATTAACCAGATTAGATTAAAGATCGGAGTAATGTTTGGTAATCCAGAAACTACAACTGGTGGAGAAGCGTTAAAATTCTTTGCTTCATTAAGATTCGATATCAGAAAAATTGGACAAATAAAAAATCCATCTGGAGAAGGTTCTATAGGAAGTAGAGTTAGAGTTAAAATTGTAAAGAACAAAATGGCAGCACCGTTCAAAACAGTAGAATTTGATATGATGTTCGAAGAGCCAGGTGTAATTTCTTTGGCTGGTGAAATCATTGATATTGGTTCTGCCTATGCAATTATTGACAAGGTAGGTAACACTTACTCGTTAAATAAAGGTGATGAGATTGTAAAACTAGGTGTAGGAAGAGAAAACGCTAAAAAGGCACTTTACACTCAACCTGAACTAATGGATATAGCTAAGAAAAGTATCATGGAAGAATTCCAAACAAGACGTAAGGAAGGTAGAATTTCTTCAGGTACTCCTACTCCAGAAGAAGTAAAAGAAGCGGAAATGATTGAAGAAGTAGAAAAAAAACTAGAACTTGAATAGATAAAAATTATATAAAAAATTTAAATTATTTCTTATGTTAGATGGAATCAAAAACACAATAGGTAATGTCGGTAAAATGGCGCAAGCTAAACAACAACAAGACAAATTAGATAAGTTAATGTCATCAGTATCAGCTACCGGAACATCAAAAAATGGAAAAGTAACTGTAACAGTCAATGGAAAACAAACAATAGTTAGTATTAAAATTGACCCAACATTGATCAACTTTGTTTACGAAACACAAACTTCAAAAAACCAAGAAGATACTATGATCGCTAAGTCAATAATGGAAGCATATGATGACGCTCAAAAGAAGATTCAACCTGAAGTAATGAAAAAACTACAAGAATCAGGTAATCTTTCTGATCTTATGAGTATGTTTGGAGGGGCTTAATTTATTTAAACCTAAAACAAAAAACACCAATTGATAGGTGTTTTTTGTTTACTTGCCAAAAATGTATTATTTACAAATATTTAAAATATAATAAAGCCAGCTATCAAATATTTAAGAAGATTATCACAATGAAAATAAATACATTAAAGAATGGCATTAATACAATATTTTGTAACAAGAGCAACTCGGATATGGTGGTTGTTGGTTTTGTATGCAAAACGGGTTATATCAATGAATATAAGAACTTTCCTAATGGAATAACACTATTGATTGAAAAGTTATTCTTAAAGGGCACTCATAAGAACCCATCAGTAAAAAAAATTTGGCACGCTATCGAATCTATAGGAGGTAGGTGGTATTCAGAAACAGACTCTGAGATATTAAGTTTTTATATTCTTTTACCCCAAGAAAATCAATTCAAAGGAATTTCACTTATATCCGAGATTATTCAAAAAAGTTATTTTGAAGAAATGGACATTGAAGAATGTAAGAATGAACTGATCGAAGAATTAAAATCAATAAGAAAAGGTACGAATGTAAATTTTGGCTTAGAGAATTTATACACCTGCTTTCCATATTCACAAAAAAAGGTAGGTACAATA
Organism: bacterium; assembly: GCA_043764135.1. GTDB lineage: Bacteria > Patescibacteriota > JACMRA01 > JACMRA01 > JACMRA01 > JAYUKV01. Next base: position 7,912 of record JAYUKV010000027.1, read on the forward strand.
GATCAAATAATGTCTATAACCCAATCAACTATTTTGGACTACTTAGCAAGGCAGTTAAGACCATCTAATTGTTATATTACCATTTCCGGTAATTATCAGCTTAAAGCATGTCAGGATTTGATTGAACAAGAGTGGTCTTATTGGCTACCGACTGTGAGAAAGTCTGAAGAGGTTTATTTTGATTATCAAGTATGTAAAAATGATCTTCCTAAAATTCCATTTTTACAAGCTGCCAAAATGGATACTGATTTGAACATTAACTTCTTATTAACAGAAGGTGTTGTTGCTCTAGAATTAATTGATAATACAGAAGTTATAGATAAGCAATTGATTGCTCAAATACAAGATAATTTTATAGAAAGATTGGCTATTTATGCTATGATCATTGAAGTCCTAACTGGTGGAAATACAGGAAGATTATATTCAAAATTAGTACATGAAGAAAAACTTGTAAATCACATCCAAGCAGAATTAATACAATATACATTTAGTGGTTGTATCTCAATCTATGCTAATATAGATAATCAAAATTTCAATCAATCACTTGTAGCTATTTTACAGACATTTGAAGATTTGAGAAAAACTGTGATAAATGGAACTGAATTACAAAAAGTCAAAGAAATGACTAAACTAGGTCTGCTATTACTTAAAGAAGATCTATTAAACTTTACTGTATTTACAGTAAAGCAAATGGTATTATCTGGTAATTCGATTGATATTAATGATATCATTACAAAAGTAAACTACATTGAAAGCGCTCAGATCAGAAGTTTTTGTTTAGAAATATTTAGTGCTTCTAACATCTGTTTATCTATTATTGGAACTAACAAAGAAGGAAAATATATAGAAAAACTACTTGAAAAACACTTGTTATAGCAATGACAATTAATTCATAAATATCTGATATATTAGAATACATTATTAATTCAAATAGATTACAATAAAAGTTACAATTACTTCATAGAAATGAACTTTTAGTAAGATTTAGTTGTACATTATCTAAATTTTCAAAGAGGTCTTTTGGAGATATTATTTACATTTTGACAAAATAGTAATTAAGGATCACTCTGTATAAGAAATAAAATTTATCTCAAATAAATAAATTATGAATTTGTCATCTCAAACATCAGATCCAAAAAATAAGTTTAATATTCTAACTATTCTATTTGTTGTTATACTAATAATCTTATTTAGTACAATTGGTGGTAATGTAAGAAATATCGCTCAACCAAAAAAAGAATTTACTCAGCTAATTACAGATTTGCGAAATGGTAAGGTTGCTACTATTGAACTCACAGAAGCGGGAGATTTGTATAATGTTGGTCTATATAAAGACAAAACAAAAAACGGATGTAAAAAAGACAAAGAAGATCTTTCTATTGAACAGTACAATACCGCTGGTACTGGAACTAGCTTTGAAAACAATTTATTAACTATACAGCAGTTAGTTGGTAATGATGTTGTAAAGTTTGGTTCTGGTGAATGTGAAGTAACATACAAAACAGAATCTCAAAGCGCATTATCTAAGCTAACAAACAATCAATTGTTCAATACTTTCTTGTTTTTAGCTGTAACATTACTAATCGGAGTTTTTCTAATCCGTAGATTAGGAGAGGTGAACAACAGATCCATCTCTTTTGGAAATTCTAAAGCAAAAATGTTTGATAATGATGAAGAACGAAAAGTTACATTCGCAGATGTTGCAGGAAACAAAGAAGCTAAAGACGAGCTTTATCAAGTTGTAGATTTTCTTAAAAGACCGAAGGCTTATTTAGACATGGGTGCTAGAATACCTAAAGGTGTATTGCTTATCGGTTCTCCAGGTAATGGTAAAACACTACTTGCAAAAGCTGTTGCAGGTGAGGCAGATGTTCCATTTTTATTCGTATCTGGATCAGAGTTTGTAGAAATGTTTGTTGGTGTAGGTGCTTCTAGAGTAAGAGATTTATTTAAGACAGCTAGAAAAAAAGCTCCTTGTGTAATCTTTATTGATGAAATTGATGCTGTAGGAAGACAGCGTGGAAATGGCCTAGGAAATTCCAATGATGAAAGAGAGCAGACATTAAACCAAATTCTAGTTGAAATGGATGGATTTGAAAAAACAGACTCTATAATTATTTTAGCAGCTACCAATAGACCTGACGTTCTTGACCCTGCTTTGTTAAGACCAGGAAGATTTGATAGACAAGTTACTGTAACATCTCCTGACAGAAAAGAAAGAGAGCAGATTTTGAAGGTCCACTCTGAGAACAAGAAGATCTCTCCAGATGTAGATTTTGAAATAATTGCAAGACGTACTCCTGGATTTAGTGGAGCTGATTTGGCTAATCTTATGAATGAAGCAGCTATTCTTACTGTTGCAGAAAATAAACAAGAGATAGACAATGAAACCCTTCGTGAATCAATAGAGAAAACTATGTTAGGACCGTCCTTAAGATCTAAAATCCAAACTGATGATATGCGAAATCTTACCGCCTATCATGAAGCTGGGCATGCAATACTTGCAACGATCCTACCTCATGCTAATAAAGTTCAAAAAATTACCATTGTTCCTCGAGGAAGAGCTGGTGGTTATACATTTAATGCACCTGACAGTGATAACATGATAATCAGAAGATCAGAACTATTGGATGAAATAAAAGTTCTTTTTGGTGGTTATGTAGTAGAACAGATTTATTTTAAAGATCTGTCTACAGGTGCTTCAAATGATCTTGAAAAGGCTACTCAAATAGCAAGAGATATGATTACCAAATACGGTATGGGTAAAATGGGACCTATATCATTTAGCGAAGGATCTTCTATTTCTTTCCTTGGCAGAGACATGAATGATTCTAAGCAACATTCAGATGCTTATGCAAAACTAATTGATGATGAAATTTTAAACATCTTGCAATCTTCTCACGAAGAAGCGCACAATCTAATCTCTAAAAACTTCCATAAAGTTGAGCTAATCGCAAATGCACTACTAGAAAAAGAGACTCTAGAACTAGAAGAATTTAATATATTAGTTGGTGATATAAAAGTGTAATATGCCAGAATTAAAATTCGATACAAAAAATATAGAAATATTATTTCTAAAGAACAGAAGAGTTTTTATAACTCTTTTTGTGCTATCTAGTTTGGTTGTTATTTTAGCTACAGTCTGGCTATTGTATGCGCTTGGTCTGATATTCAACAATACATCTACACAAGTTAACTACAATCTTGGTAAAACCAAAACACAAGAAAATTATTCAATACTCACAGATTTTGAGCTTAAAAAAATTAACTCTGACAAAAAAATATCAATCTTCAACCAATCAAAGGAAAGTTTAGCAATTGTACTAAACGAAAACTCAAAACCAGTTTCAATAACAACTGTATTTGATAAAAAGATAGATTTTTCTCCGCAAGATTCTATTGCAACGATGGTTGTTAATTCTCCATACTTTTTGTTCTTGGATAAGTCTAGCAAAAAAGATATTTATAATATCTCAAAGTCTAAAACATCTAATATCAAGTCAATCGACAATGTTTATTCAATAGTTACCGATTCTGAATATATATTACATCTAGATTCTGTTGCTAAGGATAAACAATCACAAGATATTGTTTCTAATTATTACGCCAAGATTTTCAAAAAAGACTTAACAGGATTTGTAAATTACAACAAGCAATACAATTATTCATTTAATACAGATAACTACAAGAGTAGTTATCCAAGTAAATTTTTTGAAAACTACGGACTTTATATTACTAATGACAAGTTTACCCCAAGAGTAAAAAATTACTCAACGATTTATCAAAACTTAGCTTTGATTCAACCTGAGAACTTAACTAATTTTAAACAGAATAATGTGGGATATTTTATTGATCAAAATTTCAACCCAACATTTTTAAACCCTCAAGAGTCAAAAGACGACAAACAACTAGAGGAGATTAAAATACCTGAAGATTTGGACCCAAAGATAAATGAATTCAATCTTTTGTCTCTACAATTAAATAATAAAAATTTGGAAAACTCAGCTATCATAGATAACTACAAAGAATTGATAAATAAAATTGTAAACACATTAACTCACGGTAGAATACTTGAAAGTAATATAAATTATAGAGAAACTGTAAAAGAATGGTTGATTAATTGTCACAAGGAAAACACAGATCCCCTAAAGATATTTTCATGTTTAAATAAAGAGCTAACAATTAACTTTAATAAGTTCTTAAGCTATACAAATAATGTTTCTACACAAACATATTTAGAAGTAATTCAGAATAGTATTCTAAAACAGCTCAACAATGAAACAAAATATTTTGGTATTTACAAGACATCGCCAGAAGCTTCATTTATGGCCTTTTTAGATCCCAATGTTATTTTACCTGCATCGGTAAAACTTAAGCCTATTTTTAGCACTTCTGAATCAAAATTTAACAATTCTATTCTAACATTCGATGGTTCGTTTGAAGTGATGAAAGAAACTAATGTTGATAACTCCTATTCAATAACTTTTAATAAGTTAGATTATTTTATAAATTTGGAGCTTGGTCCTAAGTTATCTACAGACTATTATTGCACTAATGATTTAGATCTTATTAAAATAGAAAATAGTTTATACAAATCTCAAAAACCAAAGTGGGAAAATAATAAGTTAGAATTTGAAAATTCACTAAATTATTATAAAACTGATTCCAAAGTTATCTCCAACCTCAAAACTGACACCTCAATTGGATTAAAAAAATTATCAGAACCAGAAGGTAAATTATTTAAAAACTGTTTTGCCAATGAATCTCTAGGCGTACAATTCAATGATTCAATATTAAAAATTACAGCAAGCAAGATTAATAGTTCTGCACTAACTGAAACTCAAATACTTCAGATAGATGATTTTGTAAAAAGCCTTACAATTCAAAAAAAGTAGTACATATTTTAACCGCTGTTATTGGAATTACTTGATAATAATTTATTTATAAAGTATACTTTGAACACTGGCTTAAATAAATTAGGTATTTCCAGGATACCAAATACTACATGTCATTGAAATTTTTAGGATTTGCTCTTGTATTAATGTTAATCGTCCAGGTGGTTAACATCGGATACACCGCTAACTCTTATAATCCTGTTGTTGACTACAAAATAGTTACTTCAGGACAAAAAATTCAACTTACACGTTCAAGATTTGATATTGTTAAAAACAATGCAAAAAAACTTCTTGAAAATAAAGAAATTGCTAGACTTGAAGAAGTAAAGCAAAGAAAAGCTGAAGAAGAGAGAAAGCAAAGACAGATCGAAGAAGAAAGAAAAAAGGAAGCTGAAGCTAAAAAACAGAGAGAATTAGCTGAAGCGGCTGAGGCAAAGAAAAAAGAAGAACAGGATAAAAAAGCTCCTGTTACATCTCCAAGTACTCCTTCTTCTAACTTAACCGGTGGTAAGCAAGATTGGATGACTGCTGCAGGTATTCCACAATCAGATTGGACTTATGTTGACTTTATAGTTACAAAAGAATCAACGTGGAATCCTAGCGCAGTTAACAAATCTTCTGGCGCATGTGGTTTGGCTCAAGCATTACCTTGCGCTAAAACAGGTTGCGCTTCTTACTCAGACCCAGTATGTGCTCTTAAGTGGCAATATAGCTACGTAAAAGCAATATACGGTGGTTACGCAGGTGCTTATGCATTCTGGACTAAGAACCGTTGGTATTAATCAAAACAAACGAATACACCCTCCTTATTTTTAATATGGAGGGTGTATTCTCTATCTTTAGTTTTTTTAAACTTGGGTTAGAGTTTTCTGTGTTGGATTGTAAATAAGTTTTACTATTTCTTTTCCAACTAATTCTATATAGTATTTATCAACTTCTTGAGTCAGCACAAAATATCTATTTTCATTACTATTAATTATATCTTGGATAAAATTTTTCTTGATAAGTTTTAGATTGTTTCCTTCTATTGAAACTAGATCACATTTTTCATTCATTTTACAAGAACCTTGAACGCCAAATTTTGAATTATCAGAAAATTTTGTAATTTGGCTTACACTTACATAATTTGATTGTGAGTTGATGACAGGCTCAATAAGCAAAGAGGAGTTAATAAGGGTGACTTCTTTTTGATTTAATCTAATATAGAAAACAGGAAAATTACTTATTTTGGTATATCCCTCTTGAAATGATTCTTTAAAATCAATAACTAATTCATTTTTACAATCTTTAGATTTCCATGATTCTTGATTTAGTTCGATAGCGCAGCCTGATGCCAGGATTTGATTTGGGTTAGATGTTTTAGAGAGGATTATATCTTTGTAACTTGTGTGCTGGTAATTAAACATATAAATACCAAAAGAAATTAAAAAAGACAATAAAACAAGAATTGATATTGAAGGCCATAATTTTAATCTGAATAGATTGTAATTGTATAATTCGGATTCTTTCCATGTCTTTTTTTCAAAGTGTTTTAGAGGTAAGCGATAATTAGTGGACATAGATTTATTTAAGCGTGCTGTTAGTTAGGTGTAAGAAAGAACTTTTGTGAGAAGAGAGTTTTTAAGAGAGTTATCTAGAGATCTTTTTATAGAGTTGTTAAAAGGATTACCTAGAGAATGGTTATGTTAATATCTCAGATTCTTTTTGTTCAATAGCTTTTTCTATAGAATTTGAAGAATTTATAAATACTGTAGAAAAGTATTTAAGATAAGACTCTAGATTTTTTTTTGCTTCTTCTTTGAAAATTGGATTTGATAAGTTGTAGTTAATATCTCTTAACATGTCAATTCTATTTTTGAAGAATTCTGTTGATTTGTTGTTGTCCAAGTAACTAAGTTTTAGTTTTTCTATATCTATTAGATTGTTAACTACTGAGGAATCGCTTACTTCGTTTTTTGGTAATGAATATATTGAGTAAAAATCTGAAGTAATTTTTAATAAAGAATCAGTTTTCTGAAGATAAAGAGTAGATAAAGATTGAATAGAAATTTTTTCTCTTAGCGATAATCCTTCTGCTAAATTAGAAAGTGAGCTCACGCTTACTTTGTAATCTTCTAAGAGCGTAATCATTCCTTTTAATTCAGAAGTAGGTAAAAAAGTTGATGAATAATGTAGTTTAAAATCATCAAAATTTTTTTTGATAACAGTAATTTTGTGAATTAGTGTATTAAGTTTTTGATTAACGGTTAAATTAGCGATAAATCCAGATGCAAGCATTAGAATAAAAAAAACAATTACCAAATATGAGACTATTCTTATTGTTTCGTTTTGAATAAATGTGGAAAGTTTTTCTATCATATCTATGATATATGACAAAATCATAACATATTTGTCAATTATCTTAACTAAAAGATTGTTTTAACAAGAATTTCCGCATTTTGTAAATGCGGAAACTTTTATTTAATCTTTTGATATTAATTTTGCAATTAATTTTGCATTTTCAATCCCAACCCCTTCTATGGAAAGTCCCGCAATTAATTTGTAATCGGCAATGATCTTGGCTTTTTCAATTGATTCTTGCAGGTTTATCGATGATTTATTTCCAAAACCTTCAAGCTTAGCAATTTCATCATAAGGTAAATTGTATAAATCAGCGATTGATGAGATTTTATAATTTTGAATAAATTTTTCAATTGTTTTTTCCGAAAGACCGTTTATATCAGCAAGTTGACGTGAAGTGAAATAACTTAATCTCAATTTGATTTGATCAGGGCAGAAATTAATATTGTTGCAATAAAGATCAATTCCTGTTTCAGATTTTGTTAAAATGTTATTGCAAGAAGGACAAGTAGTAGGTAATAGAAAAACTTTACTTGATTCATCTCTTAGATTTATCAATACAGAAAGTATTTCAGGAATTATATCACCGGCTTTTCTAATTACTACAGAATCATTGAAATGTAGATTTAATGACATGACTTCTGCAGTATTATGAAGTGTTGCTCTCTTAACTACAGTACCTTGAAGTTCAACTTCATTTAGTTCGGCAACTGGTGTGATTTTACCTGTTCTTCCTATTTGGTAAGTGATGTCTGTTATTTGAGTTATAACTTCTTTTGGTGGAAATTTAATTGCAGACCAAGCTCTTGGTGTTTTTCCTACGACACCAAGTTGTTGAAAATCTAAATTATCATTCAATTTAATAACAGCACCATCTATAGGATAGTTTAGAGAGTCTCTTTTTGAAGCGATTTGATCCGCATATTTAAAACTTTCTTCTATCGTATCAAATAATCTATTCAAAGGGTTGGTTGTAAAACCTAATTCATTAAGAGTTTCAATTTCATTAATGTGCTCACTGATCAACATACTTAATGATTTTAATATTATATAAGCACTGAGGCAGCTTGAATTACTTGATCATCAACTATACAACCCACAGAAGCAATGTTTTTAACTTTAGGTGATTCATCTTCAGTAGCGTTGAGAGCTTGCATAGTTTTGGGGTCGAATAACTCACCGACTATAGGAACAATCATTTTGACTTGAGAATTATCCAAGTCATTGTTTAGTTTTACTAAAGCATTTTTTAGTTGTTGAACAAACTTTGAAGTCTCTTCATTATCTGGAGCAAAGTCAAAACTTAATACAAGAGTGGTTAAAAAGGGTGTGATGTTTTTAACTAGAGATTTTTTGGACTGTTTTCTTGCTTCTTGTAGATCGAGTTGATTTTGTTTAGAAGCGTTCTGTGAATCAGCTGCAATTCTCATCATTCTATCATTAGTAGTTGCAAGTTGTTTTTTTTGGTTTTCAACTTCTTCTTTTAATGTAGCAATTAAAACTGCATCTTCAGGTTCAGAAGTGATATCTTCTTTGGTTAGAATTGGTTCGTTATTATTTGATACTGACTTATGTATTATTTCATTTGTTGTAGTTTTTGGTTTGATAATATCAGTTTCTAAATTTTCTAAATTGTCAGTTGCTTTAAAATCTAAATCAGAGTTTTTAGTCATACAGGTGGTATTATTCTGAAATTAGAATAAATTGTCAATCATTATTTCTATACATATTTTGTAAAAAATTCACTTCTTAACAACTATAATTAATTATTAAGTTGAAGGCATTGAGGGGTGGCTATATATTATACTAAAGGGATAACTAGAAAATATACTATTTAAATTGAATTATTATTTATGCGAATTACCTTGACAAAAGTTACAAAATTTTTTAAGGTTTAAATTAGTTGAAGACATCAAATATTCTTACAAATATTCTTCTACAAAATTTACAGTTGGACAACAATTATTCCAATAATATTCAAAATAAAGTTTTACTTAAATTTTATAACATTATAATTTTTAAGCAAGTAATCTACTAAAGTTAGGATACTCTTTTTGTAGAGAGTTTGATCCTGGCTCAGGATGAACGCTGGCGGTAGGCCTTACACATGCAAGTCGAGCGATTCTTGCTAATAATGATTTGAAGAGCTTGCTCGGAGATGAATTTGAAGCGCTGAATAGCGGCGAACGGGTGCGTAACACGTAGGAATGTCCCTTTAGTTGGGTATAGCTAGCCGAAAGGTTAGGTAATCCCCGATGTGAACGAGAGTTTAAAGACGCAAGTCGCTAAAGGCACAGCCTGCGGCCCATCAGCTTGTTGGTGAGGTAATAGCTCACCAAGGCTAAGACGGGTAGCTGGTCTGAGAGGACGATCAGCCACACTGGAACTGAGACACGGTCCAGACACCTACGGGTGGCAGCAGTGGGGAATTTTCGGCAATGGGCGAAAGCCTGACCGAGCCATACCGCGTGCAGGATGACGGCCCTTTGGGTTGTAAACTGCTGTGGAGAGCTACTACAATGAAGGGCTCTCTAGAAAGAGGTTGCTAACTCTGTGCCAGCAGCAGCGGTAATACAGAGACCTCGAGCGTTATCCGGATTTATTGGGCGTAAAGCGTTCCGATCGGCCGCCAAATGTGTCTATATGTGAAAGACCGAAGCTTAACTTCGTGTTTGCATTAGAAACTGTTTGGCTAGAATTACAAAGGGGTGGCTGGAACTCTGCAAGTACCGGTGAAATGGGTTGATATGCAGGGGAACACCAAAAGCGAAAGCAGGCCACTGGGTGTATATTGACGCTGCTAGGACGAAAGCGTGGGGAGAGAATGGGATTAGATACCCCAGTATTCCACGCCCTAAACGATGAGTGTTTACTTTTAGACTGTGTCAAATCAGTTTGGAGGTAAAAGCTAACGCTATAAACACTCCGCCTGTAGAGTACGGCCGCAAGGCTAAAACATAAAGGAATTGACGGGAACCCGCACAAGTAGTGGATCATGCGGCTTAATTCGTAAGTAAGCGTGGAACCTCACCTAGGTTTGACATGCACTTGCAAGACTTTGGAAACTTAGTCCCTCTCTTCGGAGACTTTTGCACAGATGATGCACGGTCGTCGTCAGCTCGTGTCGTGAGATGTTCGGTTAAGTCCGGTAACGAGCGCAACCCCAATCTTTAGTTATTTAATGTCTAAAGAGACCGCCGAAGTTTAATTCGGAGGAAGGATGGGATGACGTCAGATCTGCGTGTCTCTTACATCTAGGGCTGCACGCATGATACAATGGGCATGGTACAACGGGTTATGCCAAGGCGCGAGCCGGAGCGAATCCCTTAAAACCACCCTCAGTACGGATTGGAGTCTGAAACTCGACTCCATGAAGCTGGAATTACTAGTAATCGCTAATCAGCCACGTAGCGGTGAATACGTTCTCGGGTTTTGTACACACTGCCCGTCACGCCCTGGGAATTGCATGTGCCCCAAACCATCATGTACTTGGTGGAGAAGGCAAAGGCATTGACTGGGTTGAAGTCGTAACAAGGCATCCGTAGCGGAAGCTGTGGATGGATCAACTCCTTTTTAAGGAGAGTTACGAGCTAATAACTTTATGTGATCACAAGGATCACAACAAATTTAAATTAAGTATTAAGCTCGATTTAATTTGACCGTTTAATGGAAACATTAAATGTATTTATATATTCTAAATCCTTATACTTTGAGAAGTGTTAAATAAGGTGGGTACCTATCTTTGGTAGATTACTTGCTTAAGAATTATATATTTAAGTAAAATATTTTATATTATCATAATTGTTGTCAGACTGTAATAAAAAAAACACTGTATTAAAATTTAATACAGTGTTATTTTTAGTAAAAATTAACTAATTTTTCAGATTTTCATTATATAGAACCCGTTTAACAACTTTCTAATTTTACTGTATAGTAAAATTAATATGGTTTACAGCTCAGACTTATCAGAGAAAGAATTTAAAATAATCGA
>JAYUKV010000028.1:0-5095 GCA_043764135.1 bacterium
ACTGAAAACTTAACACTTTTTAACACTCAATCTAATAATGTGATCTACATGAGCTTTTCGAACATACCCCGCCTTTTCAAGGCACCCCTTTCAACCTTGAAAGGGGAATATTACATAAATATCTCGTTTTAGAAATTGCATACAATTCCCCTTTCAAGGTTGAAAGAGGTGCCTATTAGATGCGGGGTATGTTCGAAAGTTTCAAATTTTAAAAAAGTGTTAAGTTTTCAGCAACTTATATTGACATAAATACAAACTTATTGTAATATTGTAATTAACAAGACATTTTTCTTGTTAGTCAGAAAAGGAAGCTGATTCACACCACTTCTAAATGTTCGTTAAAATACAAAAGACTAGTCGCCCTTATTTATAAGGAGTGTTATTTTTTTATTATTTTATTTTTACATCGCTAACATATATGTCTTTATTTCTTTATTGGATGGACAAAATGATCGGTAATACAATCACCAATTATTCATCCCACAACAACTTTTCAAGTCTAACTAGAGGTTTTCTCGAACTTTTTATTAATTGTCCTGAGGCTGTAATTCATTCCATAGGATTTACTTTGGAATTATTATCTTCAATATTTTATTAATTTATATGCGTAAACATTATATCGTTATAATAATTTCAGTAATTATTATGATTCTTGGTTTATCAACTTATTTCTTCAACGATCACAAATACCAAGAAGAGATAAAATCAAAAATTCGGGATACAGAAGTTAGACACTATACTATTACATCAAAAGAAATAGTAACAAGGTCCATTGATGAGCCGTACAACTGCTTTATAGTTACCAATGGTAATTCATATTGGAGCGCACTTCCTTTTGAAATAACTTCTGAGGCTAAAGGATCAAGTGGTAGGTCTTCTTCTGGTTCTAAATCAGGCTCCAAGTCAACACCTAAAACCACACCCAAATCAACCCCTAAGGCCATACCAAATACTAACACTACACCAATAATTCCTAGAACTTATAGGTCAACTAAAAATGGAAATAGCATAGAGTATGATCAGGACATAGCACCTGATGATAATCAGATTAATCCTCTAAAAGGTAGAGCCCCTAGCGGTAAAAGATGGTCCTGTTTGTATAGATCGGTTAACCGTTATGATTATATAGTAACAGATAATGATAGTTCGTCATATGTCTTTGCAAAAAATAGTCTTTCTCGTGATGAAAATCCTGATAATTGGAATACAATTAATGCTGGAGACCCAATTGCTAAGATTGTTGAGTATGAGAATTATTTCTTAGCAGGTACTGATCCAATTTTTTCACCACTTAAAGGACAGTCCCTTCCCTTGCAGGAAATACTATTAAAAGAGCCAAACCTAACAGGAGTAAAAAACATGAGAATCAATCAAGTTTACCAAACAGAAAAATATTATTCACCGCAAGATCTCGATTTTGTCAACTTTGAATTAATGAAAGTTAATTCATTTCTAAACAATTCAGAGAATAAAAAACAAGTAAATATTCAAATATTTTTTACAAATACTGATCAAGAAGATTATCTTAGACAATTATGTATTTATAGAGATGGATGTAATAAGAACGATCTAATCTTGACTATCTCACTTGATAATTACAATATCAAAAGAATTCAAGGTTACTCTTGGTCCCCTACTGGATTTGTTATTGCTATTAAGTTGGATAGTGAACTGACGGCTAACCCAACTAGCATAAAAGATAGAGCTTCTATCTCACAATTATTAAGCAAGATCCAAAACTTAACAAAGAACCAATTTGTCCGAAAGGAAATGTCAGAATTCAAATACATCAAACAACAAATCGAACGCCAAGTTCAAAAAAAACTAAACAATTAATTTAAACCACAATATTTATGTCACAAACAATTAGAAAATTTATAATCGGATTAGTAGTAGCAGGTTTTGCAATTTTTGCAATTTTTCAAGTAGCTTCATTATTCGGTGGAGCAATCGGATCAAAGACAGAAGTAATCGGAGATATAATCAATGTAGATCAAGTTAAGACAGACTGTAGAACTAAGATTAATAATATGGATGCTAAAATGGAGCAATTTCGTAATAATTACTCAAAATACGGCCTAACTATCCAAGAACTAACCAAAAACGCCAATACTTCTGCAGAAGTGACCAAGAAGATCAATGAATCAGCTTTAGGCTTGATTTGGTCTAATAAAGGCCAATCCACAGCAGACACAGTTAGAGATCAAGAGAAAGCATATAATACATTGGTTACAACTCTTCCACAGTTACAACAACAATACCAAGGAGCAGATCAACAGCTATTCAAAGAAATATCTCAAGAAATCAGAACTGGTCGTAACAAGATAGAACAAACAGGTAATGAGTTAATTAGTATGAAGACAGACTTCAAAAACTATCTTGAGAAAAAAACTAAATACAACATTAATGATGGAGGTACTCAACTGATCAATATCTATCAATACAATGGCTGTATTCCAACCGCAAGAGGAACAAATGATATTAATGATGCAATTAAATGGGTAGATAATAAATACTTTACACCTACTTCTACAGCAGCCAAAGAAATATTTGAGACCAAAGAAGATAAACCAGTTCTTTAAAAAAATTAATAACACCTAAATAAGGTGTTATTATATTGTTTTATTAGAGGAGAATTATTTGCCAAACACAACCCAATCAAACTCATAGTTATTGGTAGAAATTTCAGATATTTCTATATCAAAAGAGTTGATAGTCTTGTTCTTAACAGAGTATTTAGCCTCGATAGCATTCTCAAGTGGTGTTATATTAACAATAGGAATTGTTTTGTATGGTTTTGAGAATTTTACAGTAACTTTTTTAAGACCTGTTGGAATTGTTGCTGTTCCTGCTGAATCACTAGATAATTCCACATGATCGTTGAATTGTGCTTTACCATTAACTACAATATCTTGGAACTGTGTTGTAGCAAGGAATTTTGCCATACCGTTGAATTGTACTGTGTTGTTAACTGATAGAGGTGCGTTGAAAGTGGTGTCTTTTGAGATAATTCCGCCATCCCATGCTTCTGTACCCTTGATTGGGTGGTTGTTGATTTTGCCAATCTTGTTTTCTAGGGCAATTACTTTTTGATCTAATTCTTGTATTGCTGTTGTAAGTATTGGTGTCATTCCACTATATGAAACAGATTTTCTACCATCTTCATCAGTTTGAACTAATCCAGGGAATAATTGTTCCATGTTCTGAGCAATATATCCAATTTGTTTTTGGCTATTGCTAGAGTCTGCCAACATGTTGTATTCTTTTACTTGAAGTGATCTTAGTTTATCAAGGATGGTTGCTGAATTTACGTCTGTGATATTTTTCTTTAGCCTTTGGTCTGATGTACAAGTTATTGCACCCGCTACATTTGGAGTAATATTACAAACACCTCCGGCATTTTCAAATCTTCCAACGGTTGTCCCTGAAGTGATTGTATTATTACCTGCATGGAAGAGAACTTGAGGATTTGTATTCTTAATACCCACTCTATTTGTGGCTTGATTAAAATGAGCTACAGAACTGTTAGCGGTTAAAGCACCTGTAATATGATTATTACCAGCAAATCTTGAATAGATATCTGTAGTGTTACCACTCATAATTAATGGCCATTTATCGTTAGTTGCTCCCAAGTATGAAGTCTGCCAGAATACATATCTGTCATTGTCACCTTCAGCATTATCACCCATTTGGAATGTATAATCTGACCTATCTGGGCTATTCTCTTTTGTGTACATGGCTGCATTGTCGTTAGTTAACATCCATTGGAAAGCCGAAGGGTTATTCCCAATGCCTGGATTCTTAAAGAATACATCACCTGACAGAACCATATCTCCTGCATTAATAGAGTTGATAGTAACTTGACCTTGACCTGTGAAACTTGTACCTCCAAGCATTCTTAATCCTTCAACATTATTTCCTTTATAAACAACATCTTGAGCAATAGTTGTACCAATAAAATTAACCGCTTGATTGACATTTGCATTTCCAAATATTGACCAGTTAAAGTCTGAATTTTGTGGTTGCCATGCAGTACCATTCCAAATAAAATCTGCAAATGTACCAACTGGTATATTAGAATTGTTAACTGTTACCAAATTAGTACCTGTATTGTTAACTCTCATATATCTACCTGATTGAGTATTTGATGGAGCTGGTAGAGTTAATGTGACATTAGCTGTGCTTTGGGCCAGGTTAATGAAAGAGTATAAATCTACATTCGTAACTGGAATTGTTCCATTACTTGCTTGATTACCTAGTGCTATTTGTCTAGTTGTAAACGCTCCATTTACATCAAGCTTTGAGGCAGGGGTTGTTGTACCGATACCCACATCACCACTTGCTTTAAAGATAGATGAAGTTGTACCTGCGATAGTTAAATCATTTCCACTATTTGTAATTGTAGTTGCTTGATGCAAAGGTCCGCCTAACTCAATCTTATTATCTGCACCTATTGACAAACCATTATCTGCAATATTAGTTAGGAAAGATAGAGCTGTAGTAGCAACACCATTTACTGTTGATACCAATTGATTTTGAGCATTTATTGTTAATGTGTTGGTATTAACTGCAGTTGTAGTTGCGGTTACTCCATTGACGGTACTTGTTATTGTATTAACTGGATTAGAGATTGTATTAGTCGTTGTCGATAAAGGTAAACTTCGCTTTGCAATTCTACCACTCGCGTCGATTACAAGATATTCGTTATCAGTAGTAGATTGCAATCCAGCTAATGTCAACGTATTGCTAGCTGAAGTAGTTATTGTAGTTGGGTTGATTAACGGTCCTCCCAACACAACTTTGTTACCGCTAATTGATAGACCATTGTTTGCAAGATTTGCTGTAATATCTAAAGGAGTTGATGCGACACCATTAACGGTAGAAACAACCTGGTTAGAAGTGTTAATAGTTAATGTATTACTATTAATAATAGGAGCTGTATTGCTCACAATACCGTTAATTGTTTCAGTTAAGTTGTTACCAGAGCTTGTTAAAACATTAGTATTGATGATATTAACTGGGGTTGTGGCAACTCCGTTGACACTACCTGTTAAGGTGTTACCTGCACTTGTTAGAGTGTTAGTTGAGACTGAGT
>JAYUKV010000029.1:0-5086 GCA_043764135.1 bacterium
AATTAAAATCAAAACTATATTTAGAAGCCTTAAAAAGATCTTTTGAAGAACTGGCTAAAATGAGGTTGGAGTTTGGTTGCGAAAGGTGAGTTATATAGATGAAAGCGCTGACGAAGAATTGTACAATTCTCAACTTATATCGATTATAGACATGAGTTTGTGTAGGTTAACAGAGAGGGAGCGAACAGTTTTACGCATGTCATATTTTAACAATATGACACTTGAGGGAATAGGTGAATCTCTGGAAGTCTCAAGGGAAAGGGTTAGACAAATCCAAGCTAAAGCCCTAAGAAAACTGAGGCAACCAAAATACATAAGTCCTTTATATTCATTTAAATATGATCATGGACGCGGATCTTGCATTGGTGAAATGGGACAAGTCTATTTCATTGACAGGGTTGCTGAATTTATTGAAATGCAAACAATCAAGATGAACAAAAAAGGTTATGAAGCTTCAACTCTTGAGGAATTAACTAATCAGTTAGATCAGCAACCACAAGAACAATCTTCAAAACTCATTTTACTGAAGATCGCAACCAAGCTTCATAAACTTGTTGAGGTGGACACATCTTTTCCTGATGAAATACAAACTTTTTTGGACGAAAATGATACCCAGATTAGTTTCCCCCAATCATTAGATGAGCTTTGTAAAAACACGATTCTCCACGATTCGCCAACCGAATTAAAACTCTGTTGTAAATTGCTTCGTAATAATCCAAGTCTGTTTTTCTATGTTTTTCAATAAGTTCAGTTAAATAGCTTTTATACCACCTTTTTACTAAATGTAAAAAGGTAATTTTTTTTGACATACTACTTATTGTTGTATAATATTAAGTATAAATTCTTATTCATCTTGCATATGTCTAATTATCAAACATTATTATATTACAAATTTACACCAATACAAAATCCCGAAGCAGTTATGAAATCACAGAGAGTGTTATGTGAAGAGCTAGGATTGAGAGGAAGAATATTAATTTCCCCTGAAGGTATCAATGGCACTGTTGAAGGAACTATCGATAGCACAGAAAAATACATAGAAATTGTTTCAAACTTACAAGAACTGTCAGAAGTAAAATTCAAGAAATCATTATCTAACGGCAAGAACTTTCCAAAACTTGCAATTAAGGCAAGAGACGAGATCGTAACAACAGGTCTTCCATATCATCAAGAAATCGGACCTCTTACTGGTCTTACGGGTAAATACATTACCGCAGAAGAGTTGCATCAATTATATCGATCTGATGAAGAGTTTTATATTATCGATATGAGAAATGATTACGAATACAAGGTAGGTCACTTCAAAGATTCAATAATCCCTAAAGCATTTAGTAATTTTAGAGATATTGGAAACATCCTACCAGAAATCGAACATTTAAAAGAGAAAAAAATTGTAACTGTATGCACAGGCGGTATCAGATGTGAAAAAGCTTCAGGATTTTTAATGTATCATGGATTTAAGAATGTTTATCAATTACAAGACGGTATTGTTACATATATGGAGAAGTATCCTAATGAAGATTTTCTAGGAAAGCTTTATGTTTTTGATAACCGTTTAATGATGGGGTTTAATACTGACTCTCCAGAACATGTAGTTGTTGGAAAATGTGACTATTGCGGAATCGAATCAGAAAGAATAATTGATTATAAAAATCCAGAAGGTCAAAGATTTCATGGAATTGTATGCGAAGACTGTATGGTAAAGGAAAAGCTAATTCTAGATTAAAAAACATCGATTAGTTTACAAAATTGTAATAACAAGTTAAATTATTTACCAATGATTAACTTTAGACGTAATTGGGATACTGTACTTATCACACTTTTGGTCACACTTATTTTTGGTGGGTCTAGTGGGGGTGTCAAGATTTTTTCTGATAGTGGTAAAGTTGTTGTTGATGAATCCTTCTTTTACAAGCAACTGATTGAAAAAGATAAATTTTCTAAGACTAACCCTCTAACTCTTCCAACCTCAGTTGTTATAAACAATCTTAATAAAATGTTTTTTAATAGCCAAGGCGAGTTAGTAAAAGATGTAAGCCCTACAATTGTTTCCCAATCGCAAGGACCATTTGTCTACCAAGCTGATAGAGATAGTAAACTTCTTCTACAAGAACCAAGACTTAACGAGCTTGTACCTATACCTTTAAAACCAGAAAAATACAATCATCTGTATTATCCACGTTTCGATGTGAATGCTAATATTGTATACGCCGGTCCGTTTGATTATGATATTATTGATGAAGGTAAGCCTTGCTCAATTAAATCAATGAATACACCTATCCAAAAACTCGTCAAAGAAGGAATAGTGCATATATACGGATCACCGCTTCCTGGAGAATTAAGGTATGATAACGATCCTGTAGATTACTATGGTAAAGATACAAGTGGTAAAGATATAACAGGACAAGGAATCGGATCTTCATATATTGTAGGTCATTCATCAGAATGCACCCAGCATGCCTACACCAAAATATTTGAGCCACTACAACAAAAATCAAAAGTTGGAGATGAGTTCTATATTTGGGATCAAATGGGTCGTAAATTAAAATTTGTAGTTTTTGAAGTCAAAGAAGTTGGAGATAGAGACACAGCAACAGCTTATAAAAAATTTGATAAAAAAAGAGTTGTTACTCTTCAAACCTCAGTATTCTATACCTCAACTAATATTAAAAGATGGTTAACTATAGGTGAATTGCAGTTGTAAAAAATCGAGCCAAGGAAAATATTTCTCTTGGCTCTTTGAACGTCTTATCAAACTAACACGTAACTATACTCAAACCACACCAACCTCCACTTAATCTAAATGCCAAAATAGTATCTAATAGCAACTAACTCAATCTTTTATGCAAAGCATAAGAAACTTGAAACAGTCATAATTATATCCAATTTTTTCTAATTATTTTTGATGGAGATTAGTATGGTTTGAGTATATATCAATTATTTTCATTGACCAAAGCTATAATATATTGTAATGTCAATATTATGAGACTTAATGCATACCTTGCTAGACAGTTAGGGGTATCAAGAAGAAATGCCGATGATATGATCCAGAAAGGATATATTGAAGTTGACGGTGAAATTGCTTCTTTTACAGATATCGCTGATGAAAACTCTAAAATTAGAGTTTATAAAAATGGAGTTTGGGAAACTCTTGCAAACAGCCAGCAAAAACACGCTGCCATACTATTCTACAAACCAATTTTTACAGTAGTAACAAAAAAAGACCCACAAAAAAGAAAAACAGTTTACGACATTTTACCTAAGAAATATCACCATATGGGATATGCCGGAAGACTTGACTATATGTCTGAAGGTTTGATGGTATTTTCAAACAATGGTGAACTGATTCATAAACTAACACACCCTTCAATGGGTAAAATTAAGATTTACCTTGTTTCTCTTAAATACCCTCTTAAAAAAGATCAAATCAGAGAAATAGAAAATGGACTTACAATCCCTGGAGAAGAAACATATGAGCCAGTAGCTATATCTAAAACTGATCTTGGAGAATACATTGAAGAAAAACTTCCGGGTTATCCAGCCAGACAGTACGATTTTCTTAGATTCCACAAAGATCATTATGTTTATGCATTCCACTTACAAGAAGGTAAGAAAAATGAAATTCGTAAAATCTGCAAATTCTACGGCCAAGATGTATTAAGACTTGTGAGAGTTGAAATGGGTAACTATAAACTTTCACTTGATTTGTATAAAAGAAAAGTAATTGATTTGTAAAAATCAATAGGAATGGTATTTCTAGTAGTATTTTAAGAATAAATTAAACATTCCATTAGGGGAATGCTTTTTTTTTAAAAAAATTATATGAATTTAAATCACGTTATTTCTTAGGCTTGCTTTTTTTGGTTAGGTCTGGAGATTTCATTTGATTGGCAATTTCTTCTTCTGTATCAAATTCTTGATTAATAAATCTAAGTGCAGTTCTAGAAGTAATAATTACTGCTAATTCACGAAGTAGAGGATATATACCCCCTGCAACTGGTCCAGAATGAATTGTAATTATAATGATAAAACCTGTGCAAACCAACTCCTTTGACATATTAGTAGCTGTTTTTAGACTCATCTTATTATTCCTCAACAATATATTTATTTAAACCTAATCCTTTTTTGTTTGAAATGTCAATTTAAGAGGATATATTGAAAGTAAAAGATTTATACTCAAACCACACCAACCTCCACCTAATCTAAATGCCAAAATAGTATCTAATAGCAACTATCTCAATCTTTTATGCAAAGCATAACAAGCTTGAAATAGTCACTATTATATCCAATTTTTTCTATCTACATTAGATGGAGGTTGGTGTGGTTTGAGTATAAAATACACACTATTATTAATAGTGTGTTTTATTCTTATATAATTATTATAAGATAGAAAGTGTAAAGTTATAATTATACCTATTGCTATAACATGAGTTTCCACCCAATAAAACTGTAAAACATTTATCAACTTGCGCTTGAGTAAATGGTCCATAGGCATTTTTGGTTGTTCCTATGGTTTCTACACAATAGTCAGGTTTTGCTGTATCTCTTGTAAGACCAACCATACAAGTACCAGTTCCCCTTAATTGTCTAGCTATTTTTTTAGGGTATTTTAGTATCCACATATTCTTACCGTTGTTACTAACAACAGTCTGAGATGTAGAACAATAAGTTTGCTTGTATAGTGTATTACAGTTGTTAATCATGGTTTGACTAAATGGTCCATAAGCAAAATCAAGATCAACACAAAAACCTTCACTTGGATCATAAGATGTATTTGCAGGACACAAATATTGAGTCTTAATATTTGGTAAATACTCAGTTGTAGCAGGATAAACAACATTGTTTATTTTCCAATCTATAGCTTGATATTTTTTAACTGTAGTTTGTATAGCTGCTAATCTAGTAGCATAAGTAAAACTTTCTGTTAATGAATATGTTGATAGTGAGTTTGTAGCAAGATAAGATGCAAGTACACCTGCAGCAGCTCCAGTTGTAGCTTCTGAAGGTTGCAATCTATTAGCAGCTGAAACTTTAAAAGATTGAGCGATAGGACTTGGCATTTTCGATTGATAATGTTTTTGCAGCA
>JAYUKV010000030.1:0-5080 GCA_043764135.1 bacterium
GAAATTCTCCTTTCAAGGTTGAAAGGAGTGGCCAAAGGCCGAGGTATGTTCGAAAACATCATATATTGGTAATTATATTATACATTTAAATCACTGATGATAATAAAATTAGCATCATTTTATTCTAATTGATTATGTTTTAAAAAGTATTAGGTTTTAAGCAATTTAAGATATCATATATAATTAAACCTCCTAGAATTTATATTATAACAATATCTACTAATAAGATATGATTTAAACTAATAGTTTTTACTTTTAATGGAGTTAATTTTTGACAAAATAAATAGAATTGTTAATTATTATCTTAACAGTAGCTTATTCGGAGATCGTCTAATGGTAGGACTGCAGTTTTTGGTACTGCCTATCGGGGTTCGATCCCCTGTCTCCGAACCAGAAAAATTACCCTTTAGGGTTTTTTTTGTTGCCAAAAATAAATAATTTTATCAATACTTTTAAGCACACCTTTTACACTTCATTACCAAAGGTAAATCAATTTATCAAACCGAATATTACTCTAATAACATCTACTATGTCCAAAATTACTGAATTAATAGCAAGAAAACAATCTAAAGCAAAAACACTTAAGAAGAAATCTATTGAGTCTCAATTTGAATCGATCATGGAAGGGGTGAAATTAGAAGCTGAGACCACTCTAGAAGATAAAATTTCTCATTTACATAATCAATTAAATACTTTAAGACTAACTGCTAAATCATCTTCAATAGAGTTAGAGGGATTGATTCAGGAAGAGATAGATAAACTATTAAAAGGGTTTGAGAAGACAGACGAAGTTGTTAAATTGGAAAATTTTTATAAAATCTCTAAAAGAGTAGAAAGGTTAAAAATCAACAAATTCAATATTAATACTTTTATAACTAAATTTAGGCTTTATTGTATCGCATTTATGACTACTATTCCTGATGGTTCGAATTTGGAAGATTTAACTGCACCTAAAACAGTAGAATTAGCTGAAATTGTAAATGACTATCACTGGCAATCTGATGAGTCAGATCATATATTAAATTTTAATAACTCTATATATGATAGTTACTTTCAAAAGAAGAAAACTAAACTCACTTCTTTAAAAGAAGTAATAAAAAAGTTTAAAGTTAATACTGGAGCGAATGCTTTTTCACTCTTGATTCATGAAGATTATCATTTAAAATAACTTATTCAAAAATGTTTTAATAAGTTAGTCTTAATTATTTTTTATTAAACTTTTCTTGAATAATACTTAATTTACTGTGGTTAAGATATTGAATATTTTCTATTATAATTTTTTTTGATTGTTGGAGCAATTCTTGATCTGTTGCCGTCATAGGAGATAAAACAAAATCCATTGCTTTATTCTTATTCATTTCCGGTCTGATGCCTAATTTTATTCTAATTAGGTTGTTTTTATCAACTTTGATTGATTTAAAATGATTGTGAATGTCGTTTATGCCATTGTTGCCTCCAGATGATCCTCCTAAAGTCATTTTCTTACGACCTTCGACTTGGTCAGTGTCATCATGGACAACCACTAAAGACAAATCTTCAGGTTTTATAAAATTAAGATATTCACCTAAGAATTTACCTGAGGTGTTCATATAATCACATGAATAGGCAAGGATTAGTTCGTCTTGCTTGGCTATCATAAGATTTTTAACTCTTGTAAAAGTTAAATTATAATCTTTTGCTATTGACTCGACTAATAAGCGTCCAATATTATGTTTTGTTGTTAGGTATTTTGGCTCATTGTTACCTAGGCCGTATATTATAGTCATAAAAAAAGAAATAGATTCCAATTCAAATAATTGGAATGTTTTTTATAGTGGTTATCTAAGTTGGTGCAATATTATGGTTGAAAGTGAAAAATACAACTGTAGCTTGAATTAGTGAAATATTAAATAATTTTTTATAAATAGAACCTTAATAGTTTTAATATTCCAATCAGATATTATATGCTGAAATGGAATATTTTCTAAACCTCACATACTGCAACAGTGCTTAGTGTTACTAACAAATTGAAGCTCTTAGTCTATTCTTTGTCAAACATTTCAGAAACGCTTTTTATACCATCCAAATTATTTGGATCAACTATAATTATACCATTTTCGTTTTCAACAACAAGTAGATTTGATACACCCACAAATGCAATTGGTTTGGAAGTTGTAAGTTTGGCCTTATTACCTTCGCCGCCTATTTCAATAAATTGAGTTGGATTTTTTATATAGTTGTAAACAGATTGATAATTACCTATATCGTCCCAAGTAGAAATATTCATATCTATCGTTCCCAAATTAGAAGTTTTTTCTAATACTGCAAAGTCAAAACTATTTTTTGGAATCAAATTATAATCTGATTCATCGATAAAACCTTTTTTATAAATATTTTCAATTGCTATATAAGATTGAGGATCTAATTCTTTAATCAATTCACTAAGTGTTTCAAAATTAAAAGCAAAATATCCTAAATTCCATAAATATTCACCCGATCTAATAAACTGTTCTGCTTGAGATAGGTTAGGTTTTTCTTTAAATTCGAGAACTGGATTTATAGTAAAGTCTTTTTGGCTTTTTGTTTTGATATATCCATAGCCAGTAGCAGGGTATGCAGGTTTAGTAGCTGGAAGTATAATCGGGAAATGATTCATTTTTATTGCGTTATCAACGATATCAAGTGTATGCTGAAAATTATTTAAATCGATCAAAGGGTTAATGTAATGATCAGATGATAAATATATTAAAGTTTCATTTCTTGTGGTTTTAGAAGCTACTACTGCGCTATGCGCAAGAACAGCTGCGTATGTATCTCTTCTGCTTGGTTCAAGAAGTACATTCACATTTTCAAAATCTGATTTTATTAACTCTTTAACAACTGTATTGTATGTAACATTTGTCGTAATCCATAATTGCGAATGATTAATAGAAAAGGGTATTCTTTTTAACGTTTTAATTAAAAGTTCTTCATTATCTATAATTGAATTAAATTGCTTAGGCTTGGACTTTGTTGAGAGAGGCCACAAACGAGTACCACTACCTCCTGCATTGATTATAATCTGCATGTGATTTTACTTTTTCTTAGTTTTTCGATTTAGTAAATAAATAATAAAAATTGTTAACAGAGACACAAAACCTACAAATATTATATATGGAATAAATGACTGTCTACCATAAACTATAATTTGATCAGCATTAGATATCTCCCTTGGATTTTTACACACTCCATTGGCTTCTCGGAAGAACTCTGGCTCACATCTCTGTAAACATACACCATTTATATCCTCCTCTTGATCATAGCATACTCTTTTAACTACCTTACAGCTTGCTGTTGAATAATCTAGTACAGAATTATCTTCGCATCGAGGAACGCATTTGTCTTTGATAAATATATCTCCTTTTGATAAGTCGCATTTTGGAGATCCGTCTGTTACAATAAAAGCTAAGGTTGAAACACCTGGTCTGTTAATTTCTTCATAGTCTTTGCTAAAATTGGTATTTGCAATGTATTTTATATCTACTACATCTCCTGCTTTAGCTAAGGGGGTTAATTTAATTGATAGTCCAATACAGCCTGTTGAACCTTCATTTAAAGTAGAAGATTCGCTTTCAGATTGTGGTCCATAGTTAATAAGTTTGTTATTGCTATAGAATCTATCTGGGATTGGCTTTGATTTGATTTGATTACCTTTTTGGAGGTTTTCGTCAGAATACTTAGGTACTAGAGAGCAATCTAAATATTTTGTTTTGGGAAAGTTACTATTTTTTTCAATCAATTCATCAGTTAGAAAATAATCTTTAAAAGATCCTTTTACTATTTCTATCGAGTCTTTGGATATATTTAGTGAGATGGAAACATCATTAATCTTTTTAGTAGAGAATTGATTGCCGTATGGTAAGTAAATATCATAGACTTTAGAAGGGGTAGTAGTATTAAGGTATTGGTCATAGACTGTGTATGTATCAGGCATCGCTGCATAACTTGTATGAGTAAGTATAATTAAGAGTGTGAATATTAAAGCTACTATCTTTTTAAACATGAAGATAAGATTATGTAATTATATTAATTTGACAAGTAGTCAAACCATCGGCATGATACTTATATATATTGCATCCATAGCTCAGTTGGATTAGAGCGTTGGTTTTCGGCACCAAAGGCCAGGGGTTCGATCCCTCTTGGATGCACCAAAAAAAAGTAAACTTTTATTTGTCCTCAACTACTATTGAGAATAAATAAAAGTTTATGTTTACAAAGATTAATATACTTAAATTTTTTTTAACTCTAATTATTTTTGCAATACTTAGTTGGGGCTCACTTATTCCGGCTGATAATAATGAAATATCGTTTCTGGCTGGGATTTATGTTGGGCGATTGATTTTTGCTGGGGTTTTGGTATTTGGTTTTTCTAAATTAATAAATAAATAGCCTAATACGAGATTAGACTATTTTTAATAAATAAAGTTTTAACATTTTCAAAGTTAATCTATAGCAGTCAAGACTGTAACAAATTCAATTTTACTTTGATCTGTCGAGAAAACTCTATTTATGTAATCAGTTGAAATTAATTGTTTCTTGCCTAGCAAACCTTTTTTGATTGCACTTGGAAAAGTTTCTTCAACCCTTGCTATAACCAAATCTTTTCTTGCTTGGCTCAAACCATTATAGTTTGAAACAATATTATTGAAAACTTCAAGGAATATTGCTTTATCTCCAGACTGGTCCTCCATTTCTTTTTTGAATTGTTCATACTCAGCATCAATTTTTTTTTGTTTTGCATCTGCAAGTTGTTTATTTCTTGCAGCAATCAATGCTTGTTTTTCAGCTTCCAGTTTTTGAGATCTTTGTTGCGATTCTTTCAAAGAGTTTAACATTCTTGCAGTTGCTAGTTTATCATCATTGTTTGGTGACAGTCTTGCAAGGAGTAAGTCAGACTCATCAGTCAAATTGCGATCAGAAAAACTATTAGCATTCTGGGTTTGTTTAAATCTTGATATATCATCAGGTGGTGAAATCTCAAGACTTTCCTGTTTTGGATTAATTCTTGTTAACAATGAATTTAAAACATAGTCGGTTGAGCTATCTGTAGTTGTGCTTTGAG
>JAYUKV010000031.1:0-5078 GCA_043764135.1 bacterium
CTACAATTCAAGAGGATTATATCAAAAACTTCATTAGAGATGATGGGACCACTAAGAACATTTATCTTATCAAAAAAGACCATATTCATTACAACACCCTACAAGTCATCAATCAATATTCTACAGATGATGGAGTTAGATCAAATAGATATGATGCAACAATTCTTGTAAATGGTTTGCCAATGATTCATGTCGAGCTTAAACGTCGAGGAGTCGCTATCCAAGAAGCATTTAATCAGATCAATAGATACCAACGAGAGAGCTTCTGGGCTAATTCTGGATTATTCGAATACATGCAATTATTCGTTATAAGCAATGGAACACATACCAAATACTATAGTAATACTACAAGGAATCTGCACATTAAAGAATCTAATCAATCAGGAAGTTCAAAAGGTAAAAGAACTAGTAACAGTTACGAGTTTACAAGTTGGTGGGCAGATGGGACCAATAAACCTATAACTGATCTTATGGATTTTGCTAAGACGTTCTTTGCAAAGCATTCTGTTCTTAATATTCTGACAAGATATTGTGTATTTACAACTGATAGACTCTTACTTGTAATGAGACCATATCAAATTATCGCTACAGAACGAATAATCAACAGAATCGAAACCAGTACCAACATGAAACAACTTGGTAAAATTGAAGCTGGTGGATATGTATGGCACACCACAGGAAGCGGTAAAACACTAACAAGCTTCAAGACTGCTGTACTAGCAAGTAAATTGAGCTATGTAGATAAAGTCTTATTCGTTGTCGATCGTAAAGATCTTGATTATCAAACAATGAAAGAATACGACAAATTCGAAAAAGGCGCAGCCAACAGCAGTTCATCCACAAGCGTTCTTAAGAAACAACTAGAAGATCCCAACTCAAGAATAATAATCACAACAATTCAGAAGCTTGCAAAATTCATTGATAAGAATAAAGGACATACAATATTTAATGGTCATGTGGTTATGATTTTTGACGAATGTCACCGTTCACAATTCGGAGACATGCACAAAGCAATTACTAAGGCATTTAATAAATATCATTTATTTGGTTTTACTGGTACTCCAATCTTTGCCAAGAATTCATCTTCTGCTGGCCATGTCGATCTTAATACCACAGAACAAGCCTTTGGTGATAAAATCCATACTTATACAATAGTCAATGCAATTGTAGACAAGAATGTATTACCGTTCAAAGTCGAATATATAAGCACAGTCAAACAAGCTGAAAACATAGAAGACAAGCAAATAACCGACATCGATAGAGAGTCAATATTATTAGCCCCTCAAAGAATAACAAATATTGTAAATTATATCAGAGAGCATTTTAACCAAAAGACAAAACGCAACGATAAATCGTACTTATCAACAACAATAACAAATATTGCAGAAGTAGCATCAGCAAAAGACAAATCAAGAATTAAAGAAGTTAAAGAAGGAAAGAATTTAAAAGGTTTTAATTCAATGTTTGCAGTCGCTTCAATAGATGCGGCCAAAAGATATTACAATGAATTCCAACTACAGCTCAAAGATTTACCATTTGATAAGCATCTCAAAATTGCAACAATATTTAGCTTCGGCGTTAATGATAAAGATGCAGATGGAATGATTGATGAAAACTCAGATAGCATAGTAGGTCTAAGCGGCAGTGATAGAGATTTCTTGGATAAAGTTATAAGAGACTATAATCAGATGTTTGGAACTTCTTATGATACAAGTTCTGATAAGTTCCCAAACTATTATAAAGATGTTAGCTTAAGAGTTAAGAATCGTGAAATTGATATTTTGATTGTAGTAAATATGTTCCTGACTGGATTCGATGCAACTACCCTTAATACGTTATGGGTAGACAAGAATCTAAGACAACATGGACTTGTTCAAGCATTCTCTAGAACAAATCGTATTCTTAATAGTGTAAAAAATCATGGTAATATTATATGTTTTCGTAATCTAGAGAAAGCTACTAATGATGCAATTAGCTTGTTCGGTGATAAAGAAGCAAGTGGAATAGTATTACTAAAAAACTTCGAGGATTACTACAATGGTTATACTGAAGAAGGAAAAGAAATTCGAGGATATAAGAGTTTTATAAATGAATTATTGAATAATTTTCCTGTTGATGAAACAATAATCGGAGAACAAAATCAAAAAGAATTTATAAAACTATATAGTGCAATATTAAAGCTTAGAAATATTTTGACTTCATTCGATGAGTTCGGTGAGGTGCAGATATTAACTGATCGAGATTTACAAGATTATCATAGTAAATATATTGATCTGTATAAGGAATTTAGAACAGGTAAAGAAGTGGATAAGGAAAATGTAAATGATGATTTGGTGTTTGAAATGGAATTAATTAAACAAATAGAAATTAATATTGATTACATCTTAGAGTTAGTAAAAAAATATCATAATAATAACACAAATGATAAAGAAGTGCTGATTGATATTAATAAAGCCATAGATTCAAGCATTGAACTACGAAACAAAAAAGATTTAATCAATCAATTTATTCAATCATTAGTTGTTGATAGTGATGTCGAAGATCAATGGCTCGATTTTGTAGCAGTTCAAAAAGAAATAGAACTTGAAGAGATAATCAAATCCGAAAACCTACAACCCCAAGAAACCAGGGCATTGATTAATAACGCCTTCCGAGATGGTCAAATCCCAACGTCTGGAACAGCCCTAGCATCAATACTTCCCCCAATATCTAGATTTAACCCTGATGGTCAACGATCCAAGAAAAAGGAAGGTGTGATAGAAAAGTTAAATCAGTTCTTTGAAAGGTTTTTTAATATTTCATAAAATGTAGAACCTGTAAGATTTAAACCTAATGCAAATAATCAATACCTATTATATATGTCAAAACCACAAACTTTAACGATCCACCTACTTCATGGTAAACCTGAAGGAGTTAAAATATTAGAAATTCAGAATAAGAATTTAAGGATGTATATTGTACCTAGACAATACATTCCAGATATTAAGGCTCGATCAGATCTTGAGCAGCCTGCAATTTACTTCTTAATCAACGAGACTCAAGAAAAACTTTATATTGGTGAAGCTGAGAACTCTTACAAAAGAATTAGTCAACACGATTCCAAAGAAGAATGGGATATTGCACTAATCTGTATCTCAACTAATAATGGGTTAGATAAAGCAAGTATAAAATACTTAGAATCAAAATTTATAAATAAAGTTTCTTCAATTGGAAATATTGAATTATCCAATAAGACTAAACCAGATCTCAATAATCTACACGAATTTCGTATAAGCGAGATTATTGAGTTTCAGGAGTATATTGAACTTGCAATTACTAGTCTAGGGTTTAGCTTCTTAAAAGAAGTTGAAAAAGCTGATCTTGATAAAAAAGTCGAAGGTGAGGAATATTGGTATCTTAAAGCAAGAAAGTCGGAAGTAAAAGGAATTATGGTTGATACTTCATTTGTAGTACTAAAAGGATCATTAATAAACGGAGATTCTACAGATTCATTTAAGTTTGGATATCCTAATGCTGAGTTAAGACGTAAAGAATTAATATTATCAAAGTGTAAAAAGTTAGAAAATGGAATTTATCAAGTTATAGAAGATATTACGTTTAAAAGTATTAATCAAGCAACTAGTTTTGCGGTTGGTAACAGTATGAATGCTTGGATAAACTTGAAGAATATTGAAGGTAAAACCATTGATGAAGTTTATAGAAAAATAACATAAAATTATGTTTTTATAGTATCAAATGTATAGAACTTTACAATTATGTTGACATGTTACTAATCCTTACAACATAGCCTAAATATTTGAATTTTTAAAAAAGTTAACTTGTATCTTTATTATCAGCTAGCTCCCAATATTTACTTGATTATATCAAAAATATATGCTATAGTTATAGTTGATAACTCGTTTAGGGTAGAAGAAAAAATGGGATTCCAAATTTTACTAGTTGATAATCAAGAAGATCAAAATCCTTTAAGGGTTTTGCCTTATAATCAATTAGGTGGAAATATTTCTGTTAATTTTGTTTTCGATTCCAAAAGAGAAGTTCCTACACTCCCTGTTATCAGTGATTGCGGGGAATTCTCAAGTGACGATCGAACCTTCGAACAATTGAAAGTGATTGTAGGAGATGAGATCCCTAGCCAAAAGGCAGAATTAAGTGCTACCTACAACTATTCAAAGATGCTGAATGATTACTTTAATCGATATTTTGGTGTTGATTGTGGATTTAAGTCCGGCATCTATGGAATGAAGGCAAATGAATTAGCCCCCTTTTTTAGAACTACAATAGCAGAGATTGGTGAACAACCACCTTCTGCAAGTTTTTATGATGTAACTCAAGGCAACATAAAAGCATTGTTTTCAATTATCCTTGGTTGGTGTGTTCAACAACCGAATGGAGTCTTTGTTACTCACTAATTTAAAACAGCTCACTTTCAAAATTGAAAGTGGGCTGTAATTTAATTAGATTAAACTTTTTTTATTCTTATCTGTACAAAAGATTTAAAACTTTGTTGGTTATTAAATTGAGCTAAATCAACTATTTTTTGATAAATAAATAATAAATAAATGGTGGAAAGTGGTTATGTTATTTATATTACCAGAAGGTTAAATCATATGTATTTTGATTTGACTTTGACTATATTACTTGATAAAATTTAATCTATTATGGCACTTCAACCAACTCTTAATTTTATTGCAATGTGTGGATTACCTGGGTCAGGTAAGTCTACATTTATTGATCAACATGGTTTAAAGCCTTATGTAATATCTTTTGATGAAATAAGGTTGGAATTAAAAACTCCTGTTTTAACTACTTCTGGTAAAATGGGAGTTGTGCAGTCGCCTAAGTTTCTTGAGATTGCAATGGCTAGGATTGAAGATAGGTGTAAGTTTGGGGAGTTGATCGTTGTAGATGCTACGCATACAACTAGTGATCTTTTGATTACATATCAAGAAATGTGTTCAAAATATGGTTATAGTTTTTATTTAACTCACCTTTCGCAACCAAACTCCAACCTCATTTTAGCCAGTTCTTCAAAAGATCTTTTTAAGGCTTCTAAATATAGTTTTGATTTTAATTGA
>JAYUKV010000032.1:0-18915 GCA_043764135.1 bacterium
TATTAACTAAAAATTCATTTTCAGTTACTTTATTATTCATAAATCTAACATTTATCTTGAATTAAATCATGTCAATAAAAAGTGTTAAGTCTTCAGGAATATTGATTTGACAAAACCCTATTTTTGTGTGATAGTATAGTGTACCCCGCCTTAAACAAGGAGCCATTATCGTGGTAAAGTTCATTAAGCACAAAGAACAGAAATATCGAGTTCTCGGTATTTTAGGCCGTTTTCCTTCGATTATCTTGTTTTCGGACACTCGTGAAATTAAAATGTATTGCGGCTGGTTCGGCGGACAACCCTCAGATCAAAATGAAGCTGTTAGCTTGTTCCCAGCAAGAGAAGATGAGAAGGTTTCCATTCTTTTAATGGTAATTTTTCAATTGAAAGCGTTCTGCATTGCAGTGCCGGTAAATGATTAAGTTTAATTTTCTCATGAATTAAAATCCTTTTTTGACTTACCTTAGGTCTTTGACCTAGGGTTTTATTTTTTAATTATCGTTCGTGGGAATAAATTTAAATGAATTTAAAATTTAATAGAAAAAAACCTCTATATTATTCTTTTTAGATTTCTAACATTATAAAGTATTCTTTTTTTGTATCTGCTATTTTGGATGGGAATTAAATTTAAAGACACTATCCCTTTTAATCTTTTTTGTATCTACTATTTTGGATGGGAATTAAATTGCATGTGGAGTGCCTAAAACAACTTTTTTGTATCTACTATTTTGGATGGGAATTAAATTGACCCATATAGAAATGATATAGCTTTTTTGTATCTACTATTTTGGATGGGAATTAAATTGATTATTTTTAAACTTCCATAACTTTTTTGTATCTACTATTTTGGATGGGAATTAAATTAATAACAATCTAAATTCAATTGCTTTTTTGTATCTACTATTTTGGATGGGAATTAAATTAGCTGATAGGATATGGTATTAACAGTTAATTTAGTATGTTATAAATTCAATTTTTAAAATAAGAGCGAGTCTTAATTTACATACCCAGTTGCAACTGGGTATGTATTTTTTTGAATTCCCATTCAAAATTTTATATACTTACGGACAAAAGTCTCGTTTTAGAAGGGTAAAGAATTTAATCAAAACCCACATGTTTTTAATTTTATTAATTCCTAATTATTTGTCAAGAGGGTCTTCATTATAAATTATTTTCATCAATTTATTGGTTGAGTTTTTGTTTTTTGTTTTGGATTTTGAGTCTTTCCAATCTCTTTCCTTTATTCCTCTATTTCCTAATGCTGAATATATAACTGTTTCGTAATCAAATGGAATAAAAACCTCACCAAGATTAATTATTTTGGAATGGTCTGAATCTGTAATTGGGATAATTATAATATTATGAATTCCATCTGTGAAGTTCCTATCTACTAGCGATTGGATTAGTTTTTTCCATGTTTGTTTATCTAGATTAAATTGAAATACAGAATACTGTATTCTTGATCCATACTTTGAAAGGATTTTAACCAATCTATTTCTTTGTTTATTATCTGTTAAATCATAACAAATTATACCTCTCATAAGTCTTTAAATTCATTTATATTAGTAAAGTCAATTAGATATTTGGAAAACAAATCTGATCTACCCGTATTTCTAACCTTATTATTATTGATCTTTGTTAAAAATTCTATCATATAACTAGTATTTAATTGAATAAACTCTAACAGAGTCACAGAGCCAAAGTTAGTACTAAATTTTTTGAATTTTAATCTTTTATACCATAAGCTGAAGAAATCATTCTTCTTTGAAGGTGTCAGTGTACATACTCCTTCTTTTGTAAAAATAAAATCTGACTTATCAAAAAATCCAGAATTAAACAACTCAATAACCCACATATCTACTATTAATACTCTATATACCTCCATTAAGTCATACACCATTGCAGGTCTACTATCATTAGCTATATGTAATACACCATAATACGGATCTAAGCCTTTGATCGTTAGAGAGCTTTGGCACTGTGTTGCTAATAGTCCATAACTTAAAGAAAGTATAGAATTTATTGGATCAATACAAGGGTATTTTTCACGTTTAGTAAAAGTAAAATTGGAACTTGTGTAATTATTAAATAAATTAGGTAAAAAGGACCAATATATACTTGCAGCTTTACCCTCCACTCCTAATAGTTGTTGTTTAGTTGTTTTGTTCTCAAGAGACTTGATTCCTTTTGCAATATCTATATTAACTAAAGACTGTGTTAATAATTTGTGATGTAATAACACTTTTGCAATATACATTGACCATTTATTATCAGTAAATACTTTGTATTGCAAAATTCTATTTTGGATATTCTTGTGTACCGCAAAATATAAAGAACCATAGTGTTTATGTTGGTTAGTGATTACATGAATTGGAATCTGGAATTCGGAGCACACTTTAATTAATCTTCCAGTAATAGTTGTATTTGAACCTACAATTAAAATAGATTCTATCTGCTGGTATGGAATATCAGCAACGATCAATCCATCTGACTTAAGTCTTATAAAATTAGCGTGCATAACAACATCATCAATAGTCTCATCAATTATTATATCTGTTTTGGTTTTTGTGATTTTCATTTGTTAATATTTTAACTTAAAAATTCCAAATTTGCTATAAATAATAAATTCGGTTCTATTTGTGCTATGAAAACAATTAGACAACTAAATAATGTTGAAAACCCATCAAATGGAGGTAAATCAATATTGACTTTCAATTTTGAACAACCACCTTCTTCTAATCTTCAGGCAAATATTGGAGAATTTTTTGGACATGCTGTTAATTATCAAAAGCATTTCTACAATATTTCAAGACAGCACAAAATCCTAACTGGATATAGCTTAACAAACGATGCAAAAAGCATTCTGTATTTTACCGAGACTGCAAAAGACCAAAAAATTGCACTGTATCCTTTTGACCCTTCTCAATCTGAGATGATATTGAATAAAGCAAATGAGACTTTAAAATCTTTTGAAAAAAATATCTTCCTCAATAAAATTGCTGTTAATCTTTATACAATTTTGATTAAAGAAACAGACAATGTATATGCAAGTTTAAACCCTAGAGACCAAAAAAGATATATCGAGAACTTAACAAAAAAAGGTAAAAATTTTGATGTTTCTACTGAATTTATAAAGCAATTAGATCTAAATTCTCAAATATTCCCATTATTCAAGTTGGATTATGTTAACATTGCATATAACTGGAATGATATAGTTAAGAACTTGAATTCTAAATATAAAAATAGGTTGTTAGAAGAAACTAATAATATAACTAATAAACTTGATCGAGTGGTCAAACAATCCATCTCAACTTTTGCAACAATTCATATTAAAGTTATTGATGACCTTGAAAAACATATATCCTCAAAAGACAACAAAATAAATATACTCAATTATTATGTAACAAATTTATACTTGTCTGTAAGAGATGAACTTGAGAAATATATTCTTAATTATTTTCCTGATGTAAACAGCAGTATTAACGATCTTTTACAACAACTTCCTATTATATACAAGGACATAAACGAATCAAATGATAATTTTTTAGAACAAGATACTATTAATAAATACACTTATTATCTTAAAAACAATATAAATTATTCAAGTGAAAAGGCCAAAGAAGAGTTTTTAAAAGTATTTATTGATTTTAGTAATTCGATTCCGTGGAATACTAATATGAGCGAAGAGGGTAAACCAACAGAATTCAAAAATTCTTACTTATACTTATCCAAGAACTCCCCTTCTTATCCATCAATTAAACCTGGTATAGGTTGGGATAAAGAAAATAGAGTAAGTAAATATGATTTTAAACTTTTTGAGAATAATAGATTTTATTACATTTATACAAAAAGATTAATAGCTATTATTGCAAAGTCATCACTATATAGTT
Source organism: bacterium (assembly GCA_043764135.1). Taxonomy (GTDB): domain Bacteria; phylum Patescibacteriota; class JACMRA01; order JACMRA01; family JACMRA01; genus JAYUKV01. The sequence continues at coordinate 3,891 of JAYUKV010000032.1, forward strand.
ATCTAAAAGAAAATCAAACAAAAGAACCACAGTCAAAGCCTTCGGAGTTATTAAAAAATTATATCGAAAATGCAATCAAATTACCCACTGAGTTAAATTCAAAAAAATTCAAAATCTCAGAAATCTCAAAAAAGAATCTGACAATATATAAACCATTAAATAAATATCTTACTGATCTGGTAGTTGATCCTAAAATCGAACATAGAAAAAATATTTATAATATTTTTGATAAAATGAAAAAAGAGATTGAAATCAATAATATTGAATTTTATATCCTGAATAGAATGGATAAAGGCTTAATTCTTGATCTAATTGATAAAGTTTATGTAAGAGAATTTGATTATAGCACTATAACCAATGTCACTAAAACTGATATACCAGAATTAATCAAAAGCCATTTAGAAAAACTTGAAAAACATCTTTATCTTGACCAAGATCATGATATATATCAAGTTTTTGATAAAATTGCATTTAAAAGATATTATACTTTACAAGACCTTTATTTACAATCAACAAATAAAACTAGAAACATACAAACTCAATTTAAATCGCTAATTAAAAACTTAGGCTACTCTAAACCAAGACAAATTTCGTTAAAAACATCAAGGATGACCAACAGAACTCAGGGTAACTCAACGATTATACAAGATTTGGTGATGGTAGATGGTGTACCAACAACTTCAAATAATTTCCATGCTTTATTATACCCAATTAAAATCCAAAGTGGGAAAGATGTAAAAGTAAGAGATAGTCTTGAAAAAGCAGTGGAATTTGTAAATAAAAACCCCGATTACGGGATAAAAGCAGGGTTTTTAAATGGTGATAAAGATACCAAGTTCAAGAAAGTGATACATCAATTTGTAAATTCTAAAGGAGAATCAAAGCAATATACTACTTATGAAGATTGGAGCTTGTCGGATGGAGAAATAACAGTAAGTGATAAATATAGATCTAATTATGAAACTGTTGGCGCAACTGCACCAGCTGGATATCCAAAATTATATTTCTTTTTAGTGCCAAAAAATATTGATCACTGTACAAATTTATTGGTCCCTGTCGATCTAGGTAGATCTGGTTATTATATTGAAAAGTACATTCCTCACAATTATATTCATAAGTATTTGGAAATTATGAAGGCTGGGGATAAAAGAGGTGAGCTGGAGTTTAGGGCCTTTTTAAGAAACAAATATTCATTAAGTTCTTTTGAAATTAATATCCAAGAATCAATAAGTGTTAAAGATGGCAAATTCTATAATAGATATACAGCTAATGGACATTTTCAAACAGGAATTGCAAGAAAGGTAATTAAAGCACCTGATGATCCAAGTAAGAACAAGTTAAATTTTAATAATGATGAATTAACAAGATTTGAGACAATTCTAAGTGTGGATATTGGAGAAATTAATCTAGCTACCATCTGTATTAGAAAGATTGATTGGCATAATAAAAAACTAAGTGAAAATGAAATACTTTCATACCTCCCACTAAGGAACGATTCTAAGGACAATCTCCAAACTATTCTAGACTTTTCCTTTGATCGAAAATTAGAAATTCCAATTAGCAATGATACATTTACAAATAAGTATTCGTATCTCAAAAATAGATACAAACAAACACAAAAAAACCAAGTTATCATCCCATTAAATCTAAAGAATAAAAAGAAAGGTCTGTTAGATTATTCAAAACAAGAGATTGTTAACCAAATAGTCAAAATTGCAATTCAACATAAGTCTTTGGTTGTATTTGAAAACTTGGATACAGGTTTTAACTCTGGTAAATTAGAAGTATCACTAGCTACAGATATTATAAAACTAACCTACAATAAACTAAGCAAAGCTGGACATGCTTTAGGTTTTGATATAGATAAAGAAATCGAATATATTGGAGCAAATGGAAATAAAGGTATTGCCAAAATCAATCCATTTAATACCTCAAAATTATGCTCAGCATGTGGGTATAACCCTTTAGGATATAACCCGAAGTTGGAAGAATCTTTAAACTTTGGAAGAGTTAGGTTTGAAGGTAATTGGTTTAGAGATGGTATTTTGAAAGTAATTTTATCAAAAGATCATTCATTAACTCTTAATGATGATAATCAAGAATTGATTATTACAGATGAAAATGGAACCAATCGCACCAATAATTATATAACCCAAGATTATGTAAAATATGTAAAAGTTGATGGAACAGATAACAAAATTGCCCTTAACCACAACGACTATTTAAAACATTTATTATTTACAAAAACGAACAAACAGAGAGTAAAGTCAGATGAAATTGTTAAAAAAGCGTTAACAAATTCTATACTTAATGGTAGAAATAAAAGAGATGAATTCAAATGCCCTAATTGTAAATATCGTATTCATGCTGATTATAATGCAGCTCGAAATATAGGTCAAAAATTTGTTAATCTTAATTCATAAATTCGATTTTTAGTTTTTATTTTATTGCCTTTAAACTATCTCACTTTTTATATGATTAAATCTAGTAAGAACATAGCAAACTCTAATTAAAAAATCACCCACTTGCAAATTTGCAAGTGGGTTATTGTTTACTGTGTAATTATTGAGTAATTACTGTGTCAATGTACGAGGTTTCATAGGCGTTGTAACATAAACAATAAGACTTACAAGAATCATTGCAATTCCACAGATTAGCCAAGAGTTACTTATTCCATAGACATCAGCAAGATACCCAAGGCAAAGACTACCAAGTCCACCACCCAATCTAGCACCAAAGCTATAAATTGAAGCGATGGTTGCTTCATTGGGATTATTCATCCAGAAGCGTTTGGTATTTAACTCGGAAAACTGGTCGTTAACAGTATGCATAGCTTCAAATGCAATCAAGCATAAAAAGAAGCTATAAGCACCAAGATTAACCGACATTGCAAGAATAGCAATAGTTAAGCCTTTGATTAACTGAAGAGAAACTTCAGATACAAATGGATTAATATTGCTCATTCTATCTTTAATCTTGTTCTCAAACCACCCTCCGATATAGATACCAATAGTGATTGAAACACTAATGATACCAAGCCAAATGCTATTGAGTCCAAGATCAATCTTAGTCACTGGTCCCCACAGGGTGAATACAGGACTAATCCAAAGCATATTACTAAAAGCTAATAGTAACATGCTTAGCAGTGTTCTGTCTTCTTGGTAGAATTTCAAGCTTGAGAGAACAATCTTCTTGGTTGATTTGGGTGCGATATCCTTGTTATCTACAAAGAGTAGAGTTAATACAAACCCGACAAAAAGCATGGAAGTAGCAAATACAAATGTTGCTTGATAGCCCAAGTATTGAGCGATCACACCCGCAACAAGACTCATTACAATGCCAATAAGTCTAATTCGTTGGTTATTCTCACGCTTAAAGCTCTTGTATGAATCGTAACTCACAAAGATCCTAGATGCCCAAGCATCCAACGCTCCAGATATACAGGCACTACCAAGAGCTGCCATTACTTCTGCAAATGCAAACATTGCATAATTCACAGAATAAGTTGAGATTAATCGTGACATAAACCAGCATAGAGCACCTAGAGAAATGGTTTTTTTGTAACCAATTTTGTCCCCTAGTACACCCGTTGGAATTTCAAACAGTAACGAAGGAATAAAATAGAATAACTGCAGCATCATAATCTGCTGATTACTCATTCCAAATTCTTCGGATAACCTACTGATATAAACTACCGCACCAATATTGATTGCTACTTTTTGCAGCATCATATAGGTAGCGTAGAGTTGTTTCTGACTCATTGTTAGTACTTGATAAAAGATCTAATAGAAATAATAGCATACTTTTGCCATTAATGATAAAAATTTTAAACACTGATTTATTATTATAAGTTTAATTATTTAAAAGCTTTATGCTTTGAGTTGATTGATTTTAAAATTAAAGGAATGACCTAGTCATTCCTTTTTGTTATAATTATTCCAATAACACCTTAACAATTGTAGGTCTTGGAAGTATTGCAAAATCACCAAAAACTATAATTGAAATTGGTTCAAGCAAAAGAATTAAATTATTTTCAATATATTTATCAAACAACAAATTAGATTGCTTAGATTTTACTTTTTTGGCTTTGCTCCATGTGATATGGGGTTTCGTGCCTGTGATTTTAATCAGTCCTGTGTCAGAAAGATCTACAACTAAGGCCTCAATACGCAAGGATTCAATGATGTTTTCGAACCTACCTCGGCCTTTGGCCACTCCTTTCAACCTTGAAAGGAGAATTTATATGAAGTTGATTAACCTATGTTGTAAAAAAATTACTTTCACCTTATTCCAAACAGTCGATTCTCTTCTTGGTTTGAATTCAGGAAACCTTAAAGGATAAAGGGATCGTTAAGATGGGCAAATTCGAAAAGCTGATATCCTCAGAAAGCAGCATTCACGACCCCTGTCAGCATAGCTGAAGAACCCTGAATCTTCAGGGAAATTAGGGGGAGATAATTAAATTTACTTACTATTTAGGTTTAAGAAAAAAAATTAGACTCGCTTCTATTTTTGGAGCGAGTCTAAGTTAAGTTAATAGAATTATACTTAAAAATTTATTTAAGTACAGTATTCAAGTATGGTCTGATATGCACTTTCGTTTGTACCAATTAATCTGGAGAATTCCCAGATTGTACCATCTTGAAAAAAAATAATCGCTTGAGATGGTGTACTTAAATCATGTGCAATTTTTTCACTATTCAAAAAGAAATCCATTGTTTGTTTATAGTTAAACTGAATTTTCTCTTTAGTCTGAGATAGACCATAAATTGTAACTGACTTAATTGCTGTAGAATCACCAGAATACAGACTTTGTAAAATTGCAATAACAGCAGTGTTTTTTAATTTGGGGATTGTTAGTTCGGTACGATCTTCGTCATTGAACTTTACAAAGACTTCCATATGTCGATCTTCATATTTCTCAATACTTCCATAGATAGTAAAATTGCTAACAGTAAGAACTCCACTTAGCCGTCCACCTTTAACACAAGTGTTATTAAGCTCAGGTAAATTAATCATCTTTCCTTTCCAAAATATTGTTAGACTTCTAAGTTATATCACTTTTTTTTGTTAAAGTCAAATTGTATCCTTTGCGCAGGTTTGAGTATATATACTTGTAGAGAATTTTTTTTTTTTGTTTCTTCGAATTATGATGAAAAAATAATATTTGAAATTATTTAAAAAAATTCCCTACAACATAAATAATATGTTGCAGGGTAAATGAGTGAAATTAACTCAGTTGGGCTTGATAATGAGAATTGTAAAGTAGAATGGTCATTTAGATGCGGATATAGACGCGTTCTGTGGATGCTAATGGTTTAACATCGCTCACAATCTCCATGTCATAGAACATGGCAATTGTTGATTGAACGTCTTGAGAAGCAAACAACTTGGGGTGCTTAATAGAATACTTAAGCACGTCGTCGTTTGAATAGACGTGGAAGCACTCTTGGGTCAAGGAGGTAAAGTAGATGTTTGGACGATTGTACTCATCCACACAAAAGCCCCAAGTATAGCCTTCAACATCTCCTAGCATTGCAAAACCATTCGGCGAAGCTTCAAGAATATTATCGGCTTCACCGTAGTAATTTAGACCTGAATAGTAGAACGTTTTTGCTTTAAACTTGGAATCTACGTAGTCTAATACCTGACCTCGACAAATGTCAAAAATCAAGCAGTGATTCTGTAGATACCAATCAATAAAGCCGTTAGAATCTTCGTGATAGCCGTTAAATTCTCGCAGCTTATTATCTGAAAACTTGGAAAGTACAAGGACACAATGGCCATTGTAACGATCGTCTGAACCCCAGATAAATGCATAAGACTTGATGAAAGGAAGTTGAAGCTTTTGAAACAACTTGAATCCTTCCCATGCATAGTGCTTGCAGGTGAAGAAATTATTTTTGACTGAGTTGAAGTCAGGAATCATAAATTCCTTAGTTGTTGGGGAAAAAGCAAGTTTTCTATCGCCTTTTTTGTAATTTACTACACTTCCAACACCGTAGGAGGTCTTATACTGGTCTAAAAGAGCTCGAATAGCAGCAAATTCTTCATCGGTGAAGTGCCGCGAGTTATTGTAAACCGAAGAAATTGTAGAATATTTTGACATTTACTTACCTTGAATTCTATTCACTATTATAGCATAAAAACTTGTCTTTTGCAAGTGTGTTTTTAAATTTAATACCAATTTGATTTAGATAAAGTATTACAATTATTTTTATAATAATTAGCCTAAATAAAAGAATTAAATTATACTAGATCAAACAAAAACAAAATGCCTTTAACACTTAGAAATGAGAAAGTTGGTTACCCAAATACTAAAAAAGTTATAGAACTTCCCAATAGGGAATATAAACCATTAAAAACTATTGGAACAAATCTAAAAGAATATCCTAGACAAATAATTACCTCGTCTATGGATGAGGGTTTAGCGGCGGTTGTTAAGAGTAACGAAGAGTGGCCTGGGCAGAGACTAGAATATAGGCAAGCTACTTTTGTTAATGGAATGTTAGCCAAGTTATACTCCTTACCTGGAGGGCTTGGACCTGTTAAAGAGAATTTGGCTAAACCAGCTATTTTAGGGTTCGAAGCAGGAAGTAGAGTGGAAAGTCCCGCAGGGGAAATATTTAAACAAATAAATAAAAAAATATCCGATTCTTTAATAACTAGTAAAGAATCCTCACATACAAATTGTGATATCCAAGCAACAGAACTATCCCTTCCTGAAATTACAGCAATTGTAGCAGCTTACATGGAAACTGCTCAAATAGAAACAGAAAAGTATAAAGAATTTACTAATTCATACTTTACAAGGCGAATTGAAACTTCCAAGTTCAATGGAATAGATGTTAAAAACATTATGATGCGTATCCGTAGTACTCCTAGTGATTTAAAAGGGCATGAAGGAGGACCAGGACATATACATTTAGAACTAGCCTTTACAAAATCTACAACAAAACAAAATATATCAATAAATATACATATCTACCCTAACCTTAAACCATTTAGCAAAACCTTATGAAAAATTTTCCAACACCAGATTCTAGCAAAGGTCCAAAACCGCCCGAAACAACCACATTAGAAGAAGGTATAACAATCGAACATTTAAATCAAACAATTTATATCTTACCTAATATAACTCACACGTTTACTTCTAAAGACAACGCAGAAAATACAGTACAAATTAAATATTTTCCCGCATTTGCCAACTTCCCAGCAACTTTGGAAGTGCAAATCAACGAAGACCAATATGATAGAGATACTATAGAAATAATGGAGCATCTTGAAGAAGTATTTGACTTAAACCTTGAAAATAAACACAGATATCTATTGGTAAAATATTCAGATTCTGATTTTACCCACTCAGAAAAAGAAGAACCAGAAGAAGATTAATACCATTAATTACAATTTAACATAAGGTTTGTTCTTTTATAAAATAAAAAGTTGATAAGTGATAAGATTTATAATTTGACAAATAGTATTTTTTGATATATAAAGGTTAAAGTGCATTTATAAATCAAATGTTTTGAAAATCTAAAATTTTAACCAAGGAGTTATTACATGTATTCAGATAATAATCTTTACGATCAGGAAACGAAAGGTGAAGTTAAGTGCGGACTTTCTTTTCTTTATAGAAAAAAAGACAGACTTTGGGGCTATGTAAATGCAGATGGAACGCGTTTAGTTATTGACTTTGCATTCCATGATGCTTGTGATTTTGACGAAAGAACCAAACTTGCTAGAGTGTATGTAATTGATAAAACAAATTCAAGCATATCTAGATGGACGAATATCAACACTAAAGGTGAGTTTGTAGAATAATATCGATAAAATACAAAATTCCCGATTGGTTAATCAATCGGGTCTTATTTTTTATCATTTTTAAAATAAAAATTACAAAAATCAGTATAAGCTTGCTAAATTTTATTTTTTCATATATAGATTAAAAAGTCGTATAAGTATAATTCAATGTACAATCCTAATACCAATAGTATCGACAATGGGAATTTTGCTGCCTTAGATGGAACATATCATTGTTCCGATCTTATCTTATTTCCAGTGCCTTGGGAGGCGACAGTCTCTTATCGAACTGGAACTCAGAATGCACCTGAATTGATTAGGCAATCTTCTCTGCAATTAGATATCTTTGATAAAAATTATCAATCAATTGACTTAAATACTAGAGTTTATTGGGATAATTTTTACTCTGAAAAGATTAAGCGCTTATCTTCTGAAACAAGACAGATTGTCCAATCTAAGCTTGAAGCACAACTTAATGGTCAGACCGATACTAACTCTTCTTTTACTGCTCAAGTTCTGCAAAACTGTGAGAGTTTGAATGAATTAATTTGTACAAACAGTTATTACGCCTTGAATCAAGGTAAAGCAGTAGGGCTTATTGGAGGTGATCATTCAACTCCGTTAGGTCTTATCCAGGCTTTGGGAGAACATTATTCTGAGTTTGGGATTCTTCACTTTGACGCTCACCATGATTTAAGGCCTTACTTTCAAGGCTTTAAATATTCACATGGTTCTATTTTTCACAATGTATTAAGTACTGTATCTTCAGTAAAAAGCTTGACTCAAGTTGGAATTAGAGATTATTGTAAGAAGGAGTATAATCTAGCAAAACTTCACCCCAAAGTTACCACGTATTATGACTCTGATATTTCAGAACTTATGTATAGTGGGAGCTGCAATTGGGGGAATATAGTTGATAAAATTATTAATGGTTTGCCAGATAATGTTTATATCTCATTAGACATGGACGGATTGACTATTGAAAACAATCAGTCAACAGGTACTCCGGTCCCTGGTGGATTGAGCTTTGCACAGATTAGATACTTGATTCATCGATTATCTAAAAGTAGAAAAATCATTGGCTTTGATCTTGTGGAATGTGGACCATCAGAGATTGATTCAATTGTTGCTATGCGATTGATATTTCAACTCTGTAATTCTGTTTTATTCACACGGTGATTATTAACTTAACTTATTAAGTTTATAAGCATAAATTTTTGGTAAGACTTTTGGCTAACTCACATTTAGGAAAAATACAGTTTTCTTAACCATTTTTTACATTAAAATTGTTAACACAGCTTATTATTTAAATTTGAGTGAGTTTATTCCATAATTATTATGGAATATTTTTTTTATTCTTCATCCTTGTTTAAGACTAAATACTGTGCTTTTATCATTTCATTTCTTCCTGGAGTATCAATGTATTTGGTAACAATTGCTTTTAGTGCGTCATTAGCCTTTTTAGCTCTTTTCTGGTAAATTCCTTGTATTCCTAATATATGATTTTGGTCTGTTGGGATATTAAATTGTTCAGGGTGGGCTTGAAATTGTTCATTTAAAGCAGTGATTGCATCTAAACATTTTTTATCAGGTACTGGAAAAGATTCCATTGTCTCCAATTGAGGGGCAATTCTATTAAACCAGTCAAGCTTGATATTGTATAATTGAAAATGGAAAAATTTTTCTTGATTTATTTCTTCTTCAAATCTCTTGAAGTGATCAACTAATCTACTTTGTGATAATCCGTTTAGATATTTATCGATAGCCATTAATTCTTCATTTTTAGATGTTGCTTGTTCTAATTGCTCGGCATAACCAGAATCGTTTTTTGATACTTTATCAAAATCAGTTTTCAAGTCTTTTTGTTCTTTCTTGATAGACTTAAATTCAATTGAAAGATCGGTTTGGTCTCTGAGCAATTGTCCAAAATCTTCTTTTGGGATAATATGAATCCAATCTCTAATAAAATTCCTTCCTATAAAAGTTTTAAGATTGTCTGAATAGGTACTATTTCCATATTTTGAAATAACAAATTCTAAGAATCTATCTGCTATATCTGTATTAGAAACATCACCAATAGTTTGAATAAATTCCTTATTCTCTATAACCCAGGTATCTATTGCGCTTTGCATATAATTAACTTCTTTATTAAAGTCTTCACTGTGATTGTCATCTAAATCATTAATACTCACTGAATCACCTCTGATAGTTAAGCCAACTCCTAAAAATAGATGATCAAGCATATCATGAATTCTCAAATCAGAATCAAAATATTCATTGTTCGTTTGATTAGCAGATCTTTTCTCTAAGTATTTTGAATTGTTATTAGTGATTGGTCCAAACTGAGAATATAGTTTAAACATTTCATTAATTGCTGGAGGCAGGGTAACAATATCTGATGGTTCGTGGTGCTTTTCGACTGTAGCTCTGTATCTGTCATTAATCATAAATATTTGTTTTTTTTTGGTTATTTGAAGTTAATTAATTGTACTTTATATATCAATAAAAATCAATCCAATATTTGAGAACTCCTCACACTTTTCAAATTTGACTATTAAACAAACAAAAAACAACTTGAATAAATGAATTTTTCTATGCCTATTAATGAATTTCTAGGAGATTTTTTAAAATACAGTGAAATATACTCAAAATCGTATCAAAATAATTTCCTTAGTAGGAGATATTCTTAGTAATGGTAGTAATCAAATTTATGGTATGTCTAAAAGTCATTCTAAATATATGAGTTATTCAAGATTATTAGAATCTAAGTTTTTGAGAACTGAAAAACTTCATAAGTGTCTATTACCGAAGGTAATAGAAGAGATAACAGTTGAAACACTTTTGAGCTCAGACAAACCAGAGGTTTGTCCTGATGGTGGATGCTCGGACGTAGTTTTAAACGCTGTTAAACAAATTAAACCAAAATTTCTCATCATACAAGACGGTAGCGAGATCCGCAAGCCTGAATCTAACGATATGGAGAAATTACAAAAGGTTAGAGCTCTTGATGGTAAATTAGTAAATGGCTATAGAAGCGTAGCTTCTATAGCCGTCTCAGAAGACAATCAAGAATGTTTCTTGTTGGAGATGAATACTTTCTCCTGTAAGGAGAAAGGGTACGTAAGTGATAATGATATTGAATTAAAAATGATTAAGAATGCTAGTAAGTTAAGATCAATTGCTAGTTTAGTTTATGTTCTCGACAGAAGATATGATAGTTTTAACTTCATGGATCAGATCAATACCCAAAAAGATAAGTTTATCATCAGAGTAAAGTCATTAGACAGAAAAGTATTTACAATCAAGAAAGGATTTAAGTCTAACCTTCCTTTACCTCAAGAAACCTTAGACGCAATAGCGTCTGATAAGATAATTGACACACGTTGTGGTCAATTCCCAATTAAAGAGTCAAATATTGTAAAAGTAAAAGAGTTACGATTGAAATGTGGGACGTACTACAATGTTAAAATATATTATTGGCATAATGAAATACTTATCCCTGATCCCCTTGGGATCAAGGGAAATATATCTTGTACAGTTATTCAAGTCTTGCTAAGAGACTCTAAAAACAAATTGATCTATGTTAATCCAATGTATTTAATCACTAATCAAGTAGGATTAACAAAACAAGGAGTAATTGATACATACTTTCACTACTTACAAAGGCATGGTATTGAACAAGTATTTAAGTTTATGAAAACCACTCTTAATCTAGAGAAATTTCAAATCAAAAAACTAGGGCAAATAAAGAAATTAATTTCTATTACATTTCTTGCTAGTGCTTACTTCTATATGAATAGAAGAGGAATACTGGAAGATCCAGTATTACTTGAAGAGATAAAACAAATTTGTGAATTAGGAAAAGGGAAAGGAAAAATTGGATTAAAGTATTTAAAACAAGGCATAGAATCATTAAATAACATCTTTCAAGTATTTGAATGGAAGAAACGGTACAATATCAGCGATGAAAAGATAATCCAAATCGCGAAGCGATATGGATTCTATGTGGAAAGTGGGTTAGTTTGAAAAGTGTGAGGAGTTCTCAATATTTGTCTTAAAAGCTCTAAAATAAGAAGAATTATCTATTGACATTAGTTAAATTTTGTGTCATAATTAATTGAACAAAACTCGCGGAGTAATACCATGGTTTACAATATCAAACAATACCGTGTAAAAGACGACTGTCAGTTTAATCTTATCCCAATGAGCGCTGAATCCATTCAAGGTGCAATTGCACTTTTGATTAGGACCGAGCTAAGTTTGCATGGGTGTAGTTACAGATACAACAACCACACTTTGGATACAAGCGCTTACCTAAGCGGATGTCATGACACTACTTCATTTGAAGTAATATCAGATGCCGACAAGGTTTTTATGAATAATTTTCTAAGTGCATTTGAGACTGCATTTGGAACTACACAACAAGAACAAGTTGAGATTGCCACCAACCCGGCAAATATCTATCAAGCTCTTGAAGGTGTACGTGAAGACTACTCCAAATATAAATGCTTGGTTTTTGCATTGTGTATCGCTAGTGGTCTAAGCCATTTGCAAGCAGATATGGTTGTGGAAAACCACAAAAATATTTTTCAAATCGCTATCGGCCTTACAATGGTTGCTGATGGGGATGATTTTGAACTAGTGTTTGGCTGAAAATCTTTAATTTTTGGTCCTAACCTTACTTGTATTTCTTTTATTAGAAACAAGTGAGGTTATTTTTTTATTTTTATTTGTTAGTACCTGTTTAGATTAGATTTGGCCATAATTCAATTAAAATATAAAAAAATATAGCTGCAAGTGAATTAACACTTACAGCTAAAGAGAGAATCTTGAAAGCAAAGTTAAGCTTCTTCAGATTTATCGGCTTTACGAGCCGATGTTACGGTTTTAAAAAGTTCGCTGACTGCCGAAACAATCAGAATCACCACCATCATCAAAACGACAAACATCAAGGCGATGATGCCTGTGATCGCAGGGACTCCGTTGATCAGGAGAAAAGCCATTGAAGCCCACTCGAGAATCGCTGGCATACCGAAGCTTTCAATCCACACCCACACAATGGGGATTTGGATGAAAAGAAGATATCCGGTGATACCTAAGGAGGGAAGCAACGCGATCAGTAGAAGTTCTAGAAGTGTCATGTTAGTTAAGCTCCGAAAGTTCTTACTAGTTGTACCCTAGTAATAACATAAAAAAAAGCATTTGTCAAATGCAATTTCCTAACAAGAACCGTTTTATTATTGTCCTTATAAATTACCAAACCTACCATTATTAAAATCATCTACTGCTTGCATTAACTCTTGGTCAGTATTCATAACAAATGGACCGTAATGAGCTATTGGTTCGTTAAGCGGCATTCCTGATAGAACTAAAACCTCTGATATAGAATTAGGTTTTATAACAATATTCTCTCCAATATTATCAAACAAAACCAGATTATTAGCATCGATTACATAATCATTTAATTCTACAGAGCCTGAAAGTACCAGTATCATTGTATTTTGATGTGCAGGTAGCTTGACTGTTAGAGGTGTAGAACTATTGGTAGGATTAGATATTTGATAAATATCGATTTTTGAATAAGTCTTGGCAATTCCTTCTACTTTAATATATTTATTATCACTTTCTAAATATTCTAGGGTCCCAGCTACAACTTTTACTTCTACACCTTCAATATTTATAGAAGGTATATTGTTATTAACAATTTCTTGATATCTAGGAGGTACCATTTTAAATTCAGCAGGTAAGTTAACCCATAACTGGACCATAGAAAACTCACCTCCTGACTTATTAAATTCATCTTCAAAATATTCTTGATGAATCACCCCAGAACCTGCAGTCATCCATTGAATATCTCCTTCTTTAATCGTTCCTACACTACCGCTACTATCCTTATGATTAACTGCTCCTCTATATGCAAAAGTCACTGTCTCAAATCCTCTGTGAGGGTGTTGCCCTACCCCACGAGGTTTGTCAGAAGGGGTAAAATGCTTGTTAGGAGCATAATCCAAAAGTAAAAAAGGACTATTATCTTCACTAAATTGATTAAAGAACCCGTGAACATGGAATCCGTCACCTACCCAGTGTTTGGTTGGTGCTGAAATAACTTTTTTGATTTGTTTCATATCTATACTATAACTAGAAAACAAAATGTAATCAATAAAAAGATAATTTTATATTTCTTGCACGATTTAATAAAAAATGCTTTACTTATTCAGTCCTTAAACTTAGTAAATTAATGCTACACAAAATTGATAGTGGATCTAATCGAATTGTATACTTTGATGATGTATTAAATATTGTTGTCAAAGAAGAAGATATTCAAGGCTTGATTGATAATAATTGCGAAAATGCATTAAAGAAATTACAAAAGAGAGAAGATTTGTACACTGAAGCAGGGTTGATTTTTGGGGATTATTTTGTTCAAGTTTCTCATTTGAGTTTAGTTTTAAACTCTCAAAGAATCAAGTTAAGGCATTTTGAACCCGATCTTAGAGAAATCTATAACGACAAAAGCTTTGATTGTTGCATTCAAAATTATCTTGGTCTTAAAGACAACTCAATGAGTTACGAAGATACTCTTGCAATTAAAATGTTTTTAACTAATCAACAGACAGCAGAGCTTCCTGCGTACACTACAGAATTAATGGAAATGCTGGCCAAAATCCAATCCATCAATCCAAAAGATTATGAAGAATTCTGCAATATGCTTTTGGCGTATAATCGAACTGGGAAGTCTTTGGATTTTGCAGGAAAATCTAATCTAATTATTGATTGGAACAAAAATAAATTATTACTCAATAATTCAGCAATAAAGGGAAATAACTTGTTGCAGTTTTATCATACTTTACCAAAATTTGCTAATGGCGAATACACAAAAAAAAATCGTTGTATTTTTATAAACACTATGGCAAGTTACTTGGTAAACAATCAAATACTATCTTTGATTGGTTTGTCATTGCCAATATCACTTTATGATCATATCAGAACGGTGATTGATAATTGGAATGTTATACATCATGCAATATATGATTAGGATTAAAGAAGTTAATAATGAATTGGTTTCAATAGTTCGACAATAATTCCATTGACAAACAAAAAAAGAATTAAAAAAATAGCACAATTTAAATCAGAGCTGTCCCACTAAACACGGGACAGCTTTCTTTGTCCCAAAATACCTAAACAAACCTCTTCTCTGTTGCACAAAGACCGAATGGTCTTTGTG
>JAYUKV010000033.1:0-5018 GCA_043764135.1 bacterium
AGGGTGATGGGATGCCTGGTGTAAAAGTATTATGGAGAGGCTTGATGAAATTAAACGGGATATTAAAATATACCCACATATTTGTGGGTAATGGGTAGCGAAAAGGTTTTATTTTTTTATAAACTTATTATTGAATTAGTAAATACCCTATAAACTTATTTTGTTTTAAGGAAGAAAGAAACCCCAGATCATACGATTTGGGGTTTTAAATATTCTTGATTTAAGACAATTTCTGTACCAAAATCAATAATGCAAACAGTTCTAACACAACTGAATGCAAAATGTAAACTACATGAGGAGAACAAAATGGGAACCATCCATTTATCCTCATTCCTAGTTATCACATTTTTATTCAACTTCGTCCACCTCATTAACTGAAGACTTAACACTTTTTAAAACTTGATCTTATTCAAATATGAAATTCTCCTTTCAAGGTTGAAAGGAGTGGCCAAAGGCCGAGGTATGTTCGAAAATATCATATATTGGTAATCAAATTATACTTTTTAATCACTGATCTTACTAAAATTAGAATCGTTTTATTCTGATTGTTTATGTTTTTTAAAAAGTGTAGGTTTGAGAAAGGAACGGAGCTGTAGCTCCTTCCGAACTCAACTTAATCCATTTTGTATAATGGTGTTAATGAACGGTCGATTGTTTGCATTTCAAGCCTAGTTAATTTAACTAGTCTTATCTTTAATTATTAATCAATTGCTTTATCTTTAATTAGTTAATTTATTGTACAATTTATATAAATTCTTTTTTTATATTGTTATTGGAAATTATTACTTGCTTTTTTTGCAAAAGTAATTTATAATATTTATATACTTCAGGTAGTCTATAGATAGTTTATAATTTGGTTTATATTCGACTAGCAGCTAAAGAGTATAACAAATTATAAATTATATATGTCAAAATTATTCGTAAGAATTCAAGGTCTAGATAGAAATATCGAAGAAATTGATTACAAGAACCTAGTTAAAGGTATCTTCGGTACAGTAGCTCCAGAGTTATCAGATGATAACATCCAATTAATCTTAGATAGAAAGTTCGGCGGTTACAGAAACTTCTGTTTCGTAATGTGTGAACCTGACAATCTAACTGCTTGGATTGAAGGAACTAACGACACTGATTTTGAAGGTCACGGAATTTCAGTTAATGAAGCTCAACCTTTAGAAGAAAGAAAGCCTTTTAACAGAGATGATAGAGGTGCATCAAGAGGAGGTTACAACAGCAGACCTGGCGGAAACGACAGAGGTCCAAGAAGTTACTAATTTTGATTTAATTATCTAAAACAATACAGACAACCATAATCGGTTGTCTGTATTGTTTTGTATAAATATATATACACATCACAAAGAAGATTAAATTTCAAAAGAACAATTATTGTTTTTAATAAATACTATATAATTTAAGATATGTTAATTGAATAGACCAAGAAAATTTCTTTAATATAATACACTCAAGGAATTTTTCTTCAACTATGCTGTAATAAGTCACTTCAAAACCTTTAAATATATTGTTAGACATTCCTTGTTGACAACAGTGATTTTTTAACTTATTAATGAATAATCAGACCTATAATAGGAAATTCAAATGAACATCTTGATTCTGTTACGAAAATTGAACGAACTAGGCTTTCTACAAAGCAACAATGTTGGAAAAAACATCGGTGATATTGTTATAGCTAAAGGTGACGCTCACATTGGTATTACTGAAACAGATGCAGATGTAGTTATTAAAATTGGTAACAGCATCGAAAAAAAAGAATTAGTTTTCCAAGATACTGTTGGGGAAGATCAGGTTGTTCAAGAAATTATCAAATTCTTTGCTGACAATCAATCCCAGCATTGGGGCTATGATTACATCGGATTTGCTATTCAATCCGAGTATGTTGTTCTGGTAACGATTAGCCCAACTCATCAAAAAGGTTACAGTATTTACTCACCACTGAGTTATGAAATCAATGACAGTAGGCTTGTGACTTTGTTTAAGACCATGATTGTCTTGTGCGAACTCAAACAAGATCATGATTGGGTTTCAAAAAGGAGTGATACAATGGAATATCGTTTGCCAGACAATTTGAGGCTGTCAGCGTCAAATTTGACTCAACATTGGAAGACACAAGAAGCAAAGGGACTGCTTCGTCGTTCTATTTGTAATTTCTTGCAAAAGGAAATTTCACGTCACGCATAATGATTTTGACCTGTTTCACATAGTTGAAACAGGTCTAATTTTTTGTTTTAATAAAATTACAAAATCTAACATTTTTCAAAATCTTATTTATTAAGTATTAAAAAGATTTTATTAAAAAAAAATTAACAACCATTCTTTATAGTATTAAATTACTATTTCGCAAGTGTTATCATAATTAAAATAATTATCAGTTTAAAGCAAAATAAAAAAATTATTATACTTTACCAACCTTATTTTAACGGTGTTAAACTATGCAAAAATTATTATTTGACAAAATGTATAAAATAAGGTTATAATAACATTATCAAACCCACTAAATACATTTCAATATTATGAATATTAATAAGATAATTTTATCCTTATCAGTGATAGTCTTTGCTTTTGCAGGATTAACAGTTTTCTCAAACTCACAATGGACAGCTGCCAATAGCATCATCTGCCCACAAGGAACTACTCGATACAAGACAACTACATTCTGTTCAGACAATACTAATATCTACGGATCATTTCCACAAAAGATTATAGATCTTTGTGTTTCTCGTTCTGTAAAAGGTTCTACAGCTTGTACTAACGTTTTAACTTTTAAAACTTCTTTTAACGGTACAGTATATAACACAACAATGAATAGATATTCCTTAAGTTTCTATAATTCATTTGCAGGTTCAAGTTTTTGTCCTACAGGAACTTGGGTTATTAATGCAGATCAACTATGTTCTGACGGTACTAACTATTATGGATCATTTTCTAATACCTTCGTTGCAAAATGTCTTCAGACTTTAGCTCCAGATAACTGTCTAGAGAACAGGGTTACAATTGCTAATTACAATACTATAACTAGCGCAGGTACGACTACTAATCCAGCTCCAACTCCGACCCCTACTCCAATACTAACTCCGACCCCTACTCCTACTCCAACACCTACTAACCCTAATCAATACAACACTTCCTTATTAAAACAAGAAGTTGTAAGATCAATCACACCAAACTCTGCTGATTACTTTAATAACTGGGAAGGATTTGATTATTCAGGAAATCTAAAGCAAGTTTATGATAAAAATCATCAATCATTTAACGGCAATGAAATCACAATCAGTGCATCTAAAAAATGGACTCCTAACCCAGCCTACAACCCAAGTTCTACTGATCCAAGGTACTCAACTGAAGGTGCAAGTTATGGTGGTGGTCAATTAATGCTTAAAGAAAGACTTACTAGAGGCTATGTTTCATTTGAAGCTAAATTACCTAACTTCGTAGGTGCTATGCCTGCTATCTGGTTATTAAACAGAGATAATCCTAATTTCTTCTCAGAAATTGATTGTTTTGAAGTTCCAGGATCAGAAGTTAATAATGTATATTCAGTTACACATTATGGTACTAAACTTAGTACAATCAAGACTGACTATAAGTACAAGAAAGTTTCTAATCTATCAACTCAATATCATAAATTTGAAATTTATAAAACAGCTGATAAAGTAGTTACACTTATAGACGGTGAGCTATTATATGAAAGATCAATGAAAGAAACTCTTTCTAACGGAATCAATGGACTTAATGTTCCAATGGAGCTGATCTTCAACTTTAATATTGGAGATAAGTGGTCTGGTACAACTGTAAAGGATTCTATGCTTCCATACGATATGAAGATTAGAAATCTTAAAGTAGACTTCTACAAATAATAAAAAAACACTTTATAAGTGTTTTTTTATTATACTATCATTATATTACCATCTTTAAACATCGCTTTTTATTTTTTTAACAATGCCAAAATTGTTTTTTGATAATCATTATTATAAAGTCTTTTTTCAGGTGTAACAGTACTAAATTTCTTTTCAATTTCAGCTAGTCTATTACCATCTACGAACTTATTAAGATTATTTATAAATTCTGTACCAATAGTTCTTAGACCGCTTATTCTTGATAATGTTTTGGAATCTCTTTGAGATAAAGTATTTCCTAATAAGAAGAATAGAAGAGAATACCCAACCCAGATTAGTGGTCCTCTAACCAGAACTCCTATTGAACCATATAACAACTCACTTAACAAGCTTTGCTTAATTGTAGCACTGGCATTATCTGAAGCAAATTTAATTTGATTTTGAAAAGTTTCTTGTATATTATTAAAAGAATTTTGCAGTGGATTGGATCCTGAACCGGTATTTGTTTGCAATAGAACAGGTGAAGGAGTTATTTTGTAAATAACCTCTTTATTAACAAAAGTTCTATATTCCTGATTAGTAGACGTAAAATTAACACCACAATAAACAACTACTAGACTGACAACTATTCTACCAATTGTTAAGAATGGATATTCAAGTTTTGAATCTATCCATTTTAATGGTGGTAATATATTAAGTACGGGTTTAAATAAAGGTATTCTATAGAGAAAACCATCAGCATCCGCTAGTTTGTAAAACCTAGTCATATTAGGGGGTATAAATGGTGTTAATGATAACACATCTTGCAACAATCTTTTAAACATAATCAAAAATAAAACTAAATCAGATTTATTATTTAGCCAAGTTTACACATTGTAATCGAAAATAATTCTGCACTTTAAATTTGTGAATAGAGCAATAGAATACAACAACACCACCTTTTACGGTGGTGTTGTTGCAAGTTATTTTTCTAGTCTCGATTAAGAATTACTTCTCAATCTTACAACAAAAGCTTTCACCAAGTTGTATCTTGGTTTATAGCATAATAAATAACTATAGTCAATACAATGAAATTCTGGCATTGCTTAACTTGAATAGATAATGTTAAACTTGTTAATAACAAGATTCAGAGATGCTTCTAGCATCTCTTTTGATTTTGAATAACATTTA
>JAYUKV010000034.1:0-18596 GCA_043764135.1 bacterium
GGTAATCAGAGTAGAGATCTAAAGTTGGTTTATCCAAAATCATGAACTATTATTGGGAGGTTTTGGTTTGTTGTAAAGTTGGTTGCGAAAGGTGAGTAATATAGAGGAAAGTTTGTGCGATCACTCTCGTTGTAAAAGCTATAACAGGAGTTGTCCAGCTTGGCACTGTTGGAAAAACATTTTGATCTAAGATTAGCCATGTGAGGAAAATAAGTAATAACTGAATCAAAAAACTAATTATCTCAGTCTTCATTTTGTTGACCTAATGATTATATTGGAACTGAATTGCTCCAATAAGTACTTTAAACCATGAAATTTGGTTGTGGTCAAAAACTTAAAAATTTATTTTTTATTTTTTATTTGGAGAGGTCTGCTGATTAATTAATAATTGTCCCTTATTCTAGATTGCTTATTTTTGTCTTACTTATGGGATACTATTATATTAATGTCCCTAGTTCTGATAAACTTAATAATATTTAAATTATATAATATTCATAATGTTATAAGGGTATAAAATAACCGTAACAATTTTGTTATGGTGGTTGCTATTTTTAATGAAACTTAAAAAATATCAACGATAAAAGCAATAGTAATATTAACTAAATAGATCTTTCTAATTAAACCTTTTTATATTTTCAATAGATTCTATGATAATTCTAATAGAAACCAATCCAAAGAAAAAGAAATTAAATATTCTCAAATTCTGATTTAAAGGTTCAAATAAGTAAGTGAAATTAAGTAATATATATATATAGAACTAAAACTGTTAATATAATTAAGATGTAATAAGGTTTTTTTGCAATGTATTTGTTAAATAATTTTACAAATCTCTCTCTCTATGTATAATTTCAAAAACAACAAAAAGTGCTGTTATAGTGTCAAACATAATTTATCTATAATATAATTGTTTAAAATTATCAACTATTGTTTTGTAAATTGATGATTTTTGATTGATCTTCAATCAGAAATATCACTCATTATCTGCCTAAAAATTCACAAATTTAATTTTGCTTTGTTTAGGGGGAGTGATTATTTATTAACCTCCTCAAATCTTAATTGTATATTATATTTTAACCTACCACAGCCACAACTTACTAGCGACTTTAGCCCTGTGAATTCTTCTGTCATTTCTTGTAAAGCATATTGACAATTGTACAATAATTCTTAATTGTAAGCTCATAACATGAGAAGTGATAACCAAGTAATTATCTAATACAATTAGTGTGAAAACTCCATGACTAGTAGTTATATTAATTTATTAGATAGGGTTGGAATTGACCTAATATAGGAAGACCTTAGTTATCAGACCAAATACTCTTATGGAGTACAGTTAAGTCCAAAATTTTAGAAGCATTGCAAAATACGATAATTTTTAGGCCGGTAAGTAGGAATAATAAGCGCTAGTGAATTTAGCCCTGTGTATATTTCACTGAAAGTGATCCGTTTTATTCGAAAAATAAGGAGAATGTTAGTAAAGTTGAATTACCATTTATAGTATGATTGAAAATAACAAAGCAAAAGATATATTAGACACAGTTAAAACAGAAAATAATAAATTAATTGAATTAGCATATGATAAGTATTTAGATGAACTAAATGTTAATTGCTTGTATATTTTCGAAAGTTCGAAAGAAATGTATGGCAAAGACTGGAAAGATAAAATTGATAGTATTTTACTCGATCAAATATCTGATAGTTTAAAAAGTTTAGATGAAAATAACCCTTTAAAATATGATAAAATAGTTTGTTACAAACTATTTTTATGCTCCTATCTTAATCCATTTTGGGAGTTTAAATACCCAAATCTGTACAAATATTTTTCATACAAACTTAAGCAAGACAATACCCTTACAATTGATATTTTTATAGGTAAGTTAATAACCTTATTCAATACTAATAATGACGCAATATATTATTTTATTCATAGTTTAGTTAATAATAAATATGGCAACACTACAATAGAAAAGATAATGAAAAAATAGACCACTTATTAAGTGGTTTCGTGTTTTTTTACCAACCGAAGAAATCTCTTACGGCATCTCCAATTTTTTCTGAAATATATTTATCTTCTGGGCCAGAACTACCCTCTTTTTTTACACTCGCACCGCCTGGGTTGTAATGAATATGATTGTTACCATATTCAGTTCTACTAGTGCCACTTTTACCCATAAGCATATGATCGCCCTTTTCATTTGTACGAAAAGTAGTATGCTCATGATCACTATAATCATTCCAAGGTCCAGCTTTATCTCGAGAAGTGCGAGAAGATGTGCCGTCTCCAATTCCAACAGTCTCGCCAGTGATAGCACTGGTAGAACCTTCGTAATGAGAATTGAATTCATCACCAGACAAATGTGTCATTTGATTTTACCTCAAAAAAAGTAGTTAACTGAAAAATAAATCCGTAACCCTTTATTAATTAACAAACGGTATATCTTTTGTCAAGATTAAAAGATTTGCCAGATTTTCTAATAATAGTTGAAAATTATTTAATTTTCCCTTGAGTAGGTTTGATCTCGACAGATCTTAGTTATGTTAAGTACTAAGGATTTATGATTATAAAACTAAGTTACTTATTTGACAAATAACCACCGTTTGTCCATAAGATATTTATCAATGTGTAAATATTGATTTAAGGCTGATTACTGATCCCTTGCGGATAATATTCAATCTTGAATCAACATAACTATTGAGCCTCATCATTATGACCGGTCTACAAATCAACCATAACGAGAAGCTCCATTACAACATTGGTCATTATTGTCCCCTTGTCAATCCCATCTCCAATCTTGGGGTTAATAAGAGTTCAAATGCAAATAAGAATAACTCTAAGAAGAAATCTCGATGTGCAGATAATATCATATCTGGCGGTCTAACTAACTTCGGTATAGACTATGACTATTATGTTGAGAATCTATATGAATATATAGAGAATATTATTCTTGCTAAATTTGCAGGTAATGACGGTGTTGTTAATGTTAATCTTTTCGGACGAAAACAGTATGTAAAAATTTCAAATGCTGTCTTCGAACTCAAACTCAAGCCAAAGGTCCTAGAATTCTATTGTATCCTTGCCTATATAACCTATAGCGATACTCAAGCCAAGTTATCTATAAGATCACTTGCAAAACAATACGAATTACTAACCCACAAATCTATAGATAAAGACACAGTCCATAGATATTTAACAACTCTTATATCAAAAGGGTTAGTTGTTCGTAACTCTGTGCACCGTAATTATCTAAGCGTTGGATATAATATAGAATTGATAATCAAGAGTGATCTACAAAATATTATCAATACTAGAAAGAATAACTTTTATCTAGAACCAAACAATAAATGGACCCCATACTATATTGGTATGGCAGGAACAGGTGGTAAATCTGTTTTAGAGTTATTGATAGGATCTGTAACATATACAACTCACAATATAAAACACTTAGCAAGTAAATTATCAACTTCTCCTACAACAATATATAAACACCTTAAACAATTAATCTCAGAACAAGTAATACTTAGGACAAAAAAACTAATCAATTCAACCAAATTTCAAATCAACTTTACACCACTCTACAAATACAGATATCATAACACATTAAGAGAAGCATATACAGAATTTAACGAAAGACTAAGACTTTCAAAAAATGAATATAAATATCATCTTGCCGTTCTTAAAAATCGTAAAGTAAGCATAGCCCCATCAAGAAAATGGTTCGTTGGTAAAATAGGTTACTATATGAACAAATACAAAATAAAACTTAATAAGACTCTTTTAAACTTTTCTATCTCTGATGTAATATTACAGATAGAAAAACTAGAAGATGCAATAGGTGAAGGTTTGAATGCCAAGATTATTGTAAGTGCATTAACGAAATATTATCAGAGATAAGATATATTATTTTACACTTGTAGTTAGTTTAAAAAAACAATATACTATCACCATGAATCAAGAAATACCAAAAAAAATAAACCAAGATATAACTGATCTTCAAGAAAAAGTTATGTTTCACAAGGCAACTGAAAGAGCATTTAGTGGGGAGTATGACGATTTTTATGTTCCTGGAGATTTTACCTGTAGAAATTGTGGTATAAAATTATACTCAAGCAAAGCCAAGTTTGATGCGGGTTGTGGTTGGCCGGCTTTTGACGATTGTTATGATGATGCTATTAAGTATGATACTGATAGTGATGGTAGAAGAACAGAGATATTGTGTAATAATTGTGGGATTCATCTTGGTCATTTTTTTGAAGGTGAGCGATTGACTGAGAATAATGCAAGGCATTGTGTAAATTCTGCCTCTATTAAATTTGTTCCTGAAACAGTTGAGAAAGAATCTACGATCCAAGAAGCTCTTGATAATAAACTCGATGATAGTAAGGTTGCTAGTGCTGTTGTTGGGTGTGGTTGTTTTTGGGGTGTTGAGTATTATTATAAAAAATTAAAAGGAGTTGTATCAACATCTGTAGGTTATGCAGGTGGAAATACAGATAATCCTAGTTATAGAGAAGTGTGTGAAGGTGATACTGGTCATTATGAAGTGATTAAGGTTGAATACAATCCAAAGGTAATCAGTTATGAAAACATTATCAAATATTTCTTTGAGATACATGATTATTCGCAAGTAAATGGTCAAGGTAATGATATCGGTCAACAATATCAGTCAGTTATATTTACTAACACAGAATCAGAAAAAGCAATTGTACAAAAACTAATCGATGAACTTATTGAATTCGGCCACGAAGGTAAAACAAATAAAGGCTTTGTAGCAACTCATGTATTCGGTCCTGCTATTTTTTGGGAAGCTGAAATATACCATCAAGATTATTATGGTAAGAATGGAGAGGAGCCTTATTGTCATATTCATACTAAAATCTGGTAAGGGGGGGGTCGGGTCTTAGTGAATTATTGTTTATTACCATACTATGTAAAAGATGAATATACTTTTGATAATAAAGTATTGTATGAATTATAATTAAAAATATGTTACTGTTAGAACAGAAAAACAAATCAAAATAATAAAGATTAAAAAAGGATTTCTTTAAAGTAAATTTATGAAAGAAAATAAAATGTGGAATAGTACAAATTTAGATGATAATCAATACTTGATTTATTGTGGTATTCAACTAGTCTCCACCCTAGATCAATTTAATACATCTTGGAGGGGTTTGCACATCTTAGATTGGGGAGATTTTAAAAGTATGAAACCTGGCAATGCAATTAGAATATTAAGTTTGATAATAAATAAAACAGTTGAGGAGCTTATTGATAAAAATAAAAATCATCTTGCTGAGCCAATAAATGTTAAAACAAATAGTAATATATTAAGTAAACAAGATTGTTATAAATTGTACGTATGTTCAAATTTGCATTATCCTTTTTGGGAGTTCAGTTACGAAGGATTGTATATATTTTATATAGAGTGTTACAATAATACGCAAAATTACAATATAGATTTATTTATAGGAAAGCTTAGATATTTATTTGATAATATTAGCGAAGAAGACTTAAAAAAACTTGAAAAATTTGTAAATACAATATAAAAATAGATGCATAATGTGCGTCTTTGTTTGTTTAGAGACCTAAGAAATTTTTAAATCCTTCAAATAATGCACCGGCTGGATCGAAGGAACTTGCTTTCTCACCATACTTGTTACCGTCAGAAGCAGTTTGTTCCTTAGTTACACTGCAACCACGGGTTCCATCTTCATTAGTGTAAAAGTGAATATGATCGTTTGAACGGCCATTTGAACTATCAGATTTAGACATGTATTCATTCCCGTCACCTTTGTCACGAAACCATGTATCACCAGTTTTATGATACTTAGTATCTGAAGAGTATGTTTCACCAGTAATTGCACTGGTTGAACCTTCCAGACGTTCGTTCAATTCGTCGCCAGATAAATTAGCCATTTTTGAAGTCTCCAAAATGTAACGTTATGTTACTTATTCATAATTATTCTTTACTCCTAATTTGTCAGTTTAAGTTTACTTTATACATATTTTTTGGAAGTACATTAATGATTATTATGGTAAGAATGGAGAAGAGCCATATTGTCATATTCATACTAAAATCTGGTAAAGAGGTCGGGTATTAGTAAATTATAATTTATTCAACATCTCCTTTATTACTAACTAAGTATATAGTGATTAGAATAAAGTTATTGACATTAAGATAAATTAATTATATAAATATATCTGTCCTTGATCGAAATAATTTTCGAGCTAAAAGAATTTAGGAGTCAGACTGTGATTGGACAATTTGTTGAATTGGTAGTGCTTAGTGGTGCAATGTTCATTGGTTATCGTGTGTATATCAAAGGTGACCAAGTTACAAAAGTAATTGTTGAATATCAAACCAAAGCCAATGCAATGGTTGGGTCAACTATTGATGCTGTATCATCTCTTAAGATTATGCAGCAGGTAGATTTTACGCTTGATACTTCAATGTTAAAATCTAATATTCAAAAAAGCTCCACATTGTCCGTAATCAATTTGTCTTGTATCGAGAAAATCTCGGTTCAGCAAACTGGCGCTTCTGATTTTCCTTTTTTTGGGATCTTGTTGCCCGGTAAAGCGTTGTTTGAGTTTCAGATGCGGTTTACAGGTAATGTGGAATATTCAACTGATGATCTTATTATTGAACAACTGGATAATACAATTGTAATTACAACTGGTACTCCTGTTATCAATTTGACTGAGATCAAGTTTGAAAATACTTCAGAATCAGGCAATTTAAACAAGCAGCTTCTTGCTCGCACAAAAGCACAGCAAGCACTGGATAATGTCAACAACTATCCATATTATTTTTCCTTGTTTTTACAAGGAATGGATAATGGCGAACCTGTTGTAAACCAAATTCTAGCAGCTGCGACTTCTGGAATTAAAAATTCCATCACAGAACTAATTAGTTCAGTAGTTAATCAATCAGAAGCAGTGGTCTCTGGTGGTGTAAAATACGACATTATTGTCAAGACTGAAAGTCCTTCACCAACTTTTGTAACGCTTAAACAGGCTAATGGAGTTGATTATCTGATCACCCTCAAAAGCATTGAAGTCGCCAGTATTGATTCGATTCAAGAAGGTTTTGAGAAACTTTCCGGAACATCAACAACTATCAAAGTTGAAAATCTTCAAGGTAAAATCAAAAAAGTTTCGTTTGCAGAGCTTGCATCGAATGTTAATATCAATTAATTAAAAAAAACCTTAATGGTTTTTATTTTTTATGGGCTTATATATAGAGTTGAAACTTTGAGATTATCAATCAACTAAATTTAAATGAATTTTATTATAAGTTACTAACTTTGACAATACAGTTTTAGTTATAAAAAGTGATTAGGTAAACCTATGATTCTATCAGTTCAAGTCTTTCTATTTTTAATTTTATCCAAAATCTTATCATTTACCTCTAAATTATTTAAGAGGGGCTCTGGAACTGCATTGCCAGGTTATTTTGTTGAAAACTACTTTTCATCAATTCTTCGGTTTTTTGATAAGAAATATAAGAAAGTTATTTATATCTCAGGAACTAATGGTAAAACAACAACTAGAGCTATTCTGGTTGACTTGTTAGAAAAGAATAATATTAAAGTATTAACTAATAAAGGAGGGGCTAATATTATGAGAGGGTTAGCTTCTGCACTTTTTTCAGACTTAAATTGGAATCTTAAAGTTAAATCTGATTTTCTTGTTTTAGAAGTTGAAGAAGCAACGCTACCAAAAATTGCCAATTATATAAGTGTTGATACTCTTGTACTAACCAATGTTTTTAGAGATCAATTAGATGCTTATGGAGAGATTGATAAAACATTAGAATATTTTAAACAATTTTTAGAATTGCAGAACTGTAATATTATCATTAATGGGGATGATCCAAAGCTTCTTGAGATTGTTCAAACCTTATCTGATAAAAATATATATTACTGCGGTGTAGTAAGCGAAGAAAACCCTAAGTACGAAGGTTCAATTGCAAAGGTTGTGGATTATACTTATAAAGCTACTAATATAGCATACAATCAAGGCTTGATGACTTTTGAAATCAACCAAGAACCATATACTTCACAATTAAGCGGTGTGTACAATATTTATAATACAGTATTTGCGGTAGCGGTTGCTAAACAAATAGGATTGGTTAATATACCTGATTATATTAGAGGTTTTAAACCTGTTTTTGGAAGAGGGGAAAGATTTAATATTAATAACAATTTTACCTCGCTATACCTGGTTAAGAACCCAGAAGGATTCAACCAAGTATTGCAATATATTAAAAAAGCATTTGTAGGAGAAAAGCTAAATTTATACTTTATAGTTAATGATAACATTGCAGATTCTAGAGATGTAAGTTGGTTATGGGATGTTGAATTTGAAAAGTACCGAGAACAGTTTTTAATTAATAATGTTCAAATTAACGACATTTATTCAGGTGGCGCTAGGGGTGACGACATGTTATTAAGATTAGAATATGCTGATTTCCATAGTATTTCGTATGGTAATAATCTAGGATCTATCAAGTCTATTGTTGACAATATTGTAAATAATGATTCCAATAACATTGTTTTTGCAACATATACTGCAATGTTAGAATTTAGAAAAGAGCTTGCAAATCACATAATTGTAAGTGATATTACTGCGAGCGGCAACTAGAATAATATGAATAAAAAAAATGAATTAGTAATTAGTGGAAGTAATATTGGATTTCTAAAAAAATTAAGTTTTTGGATATTTATGCTTATTGTGCTTAATATAAGCATTTTTTTTGCTTTTACTCAGGATTTTTACTTCCAGAGATACTATTCTAAAGCCCAAAATGTATTGATTATAAATGAACAATATTATAACAATGGAATCCTTGGGATAAACTCCGAAATCAATCAAAGAGTTTTAAATTTAAATGATATTTCATATACAACTGATTGTGATTTTATAAGCCAACTAATTACTCAAAAAAAGTCAGAACCATATAACAAAATAAAGTATGAAAAAACAGATTTATCAATTAAAAATTATGAAATTGAAGAAGTCTTTGATAAATACTATAAAGACATAGATGTTTTAAATCAAAAGATTGAAAAGATAAATACAATAAATTCATCGTTAAATCAGTTATCAAGTAATTCAAAACTTATATCAAATATCTGTATCAATTATTACCGTCTTAACTCACTTGACTATTACAGTCCGAGTGATAATATAGTAATTAAAAGATTACCAGAACAAATAGCAGAGTTAAATGTAAATCTACCAACTGAACTAAATTATTCAGGTAAAATCAATCTTGCATTAAATACTATAAAATCCAAAAACTACAACCTACAAACTGATTTTGTTAATCAAGCTATTACAGCAAATAGAGATGAGAGAAAAGAAGAAATGATCGGTGATTATAAAAATTTATTATTAGCATTGATGGATGTTAAAACGCTTCAAGAAGACTTGAATTCACAAAAAATAGATGAGAACCTTGTAAATAATTACAAATCTGAAATGATAAAAAAAGTTTCTGAAATTAATTCTAGAGGTTTTTGGAATAACATGTTAAAAATTACTGTATGGTAAGTCGATATAATAAAAATAGTTATAATGAACTTGAATTGAAATTGTATAAAAAGAATGTACTATATATTGTTTGTTCTTTGTTTATAATTGTATTAGTAGGATATATTTTTAAAATACAAGTTTTAAGTGACTCAAAAATTAGTAGTTTTGCTTATAATCAAGATATTATAAGACCGCATAGAGGTCAGATATTTATGCAAAATTATGCATTAAATACCCCCAAGTCTTTAACACTTTCTAATTACTCGACTAGAGTTATAGTAAACCCTAACAACTTAAAAAAATTAATTACCAAAAGATCAATTGATGATCTTAATCAAGCGCTATCTAGCATATTGTCATATTCTTCAAAACTTGTAAGAGAAAGATTGGATATAGCATTAACGCAAAATACACAATACTATATTTTGTTTCCAAATATTGATAATAATATCGCTAAACAACTAAAAGCTGCTTTAAACGAATCATTTTATCAAGGATCTGATTATAATAAATATGAATTCACAACATGGTTGGGATATGAAGATGTGGAGTTAAGAGTTTATCCAGAAAATAATTTGGCTTCTTCTGTTGTTGGTTATTTATCTGATAATTTTTGGGCTAATGAAGATATTGTAAAAGAGAAAAGATGTTCTAACATGATAGAGAATAATTCTGTCTATCAAGCAAATGGGTATAAAGTTGGATTAAGTGGAATTGAAGGTAAGTATTGTTCTGCATTGTATGGTGTTAATGGTATGCGAGGAGTTTCGCAAGCCAAACAAGGAGAAAATATAAACTTAACAATTGATTATAACATTCAAAAAGAAGCAGAGAGAATTAATGAAAAAATCCTACTTGAGAACTCAAATAGTAAGGGTAAGCCAAAGAATGTTGTATCATTAATAGTTGAGATTAATAATCCTGATCAAACCAAAAATGGAAGAGTTCTTGCGATGGCCTCTAACCCATCATTCAATCCTAATGAATATTCAAAGGAATACGAATCAAAGCCTGAAGCATTTTTAAATTATGCTACAGATGTTGCTTATGAAGCAGGTTCGGTACTTAAACCATTGATGGTAGGAACGATGCTAAATGAATACTATCTTACTAAAGAACAAGATCCTACTGCAACTTGCGCTACTAATAAAAAAGTGTGTGTTGGTCCAGATTGGTATTTTAATGATTTGTGTGGAGGTAAGAATTATACTTATGGTAATGAAACTATCAAAATTAAGAATTACAATGGGAATTGTTTTCCAGGTAATCCTGGATTAAAAGAAGTCTTAAGAGATTCTATCAATACAGGAATTGCAGACATGAGTAAGAATATTACAACTGAATCATTGAGGTCATATTTTGGTGATAAGTTTGGTTTTGGTAGTGTTACTGGAATCAAGGCTTATAATGAATCAGCTGGTAATATTAGGTCTATGTATGATAATGGTGGGTATAATATAAATAATGCATTTATTGGCTTTGGTCAGGGGTTTACTAATACACCTGTTCAATTAGCTCAAGCTTATATTCCTATTGTTACAGGTGGATTTAATTATCCGATTAAGTATATTGAAAATAAAGATTCAATAGCTCCGCAACAAGTTTTAAAACCAATAACATCAAATCTAGTAAAAGGCTATATGGCTGCAACTTCCAATGAAGGATATAATGGTACTGGTGCCAAACTTCAGTTGGATGGTTATGGAAATGGAACTAAAACAGGAACAGCCCAAATCTCTACCAGCTTACCTATTAAAGGTCCTGATGGAAAGCCGCAATTAGATGAAAAAGGCAAGGAAAAAAGAGTTTGGTGTGATTACAATTGCAATTCTGAAAAAGGCTTATATGAACATACGCTTGTAGGTTTTGCTCCAGTTAATAAACCTAGGTTTTTATTAATTATGAAAGTTTCAGAACCAAGACCCTATGAATCTGCTAATACTTCTGCAAACCAAGTTTTGTCTAAACCATGGAAAGAGCTTATGCAATATGCTTTAGAGTATATGCAGACTCCTAGAGAATATTAAATTGTTAATTATACTGGCGATTAGAATTAACTTATGTTTATTGCCAATTCACCCTTTAACGGTACAAACTAATCTACAAATTTATCTATACATCGCTCCTATTATTTATCAGCTCCTTTTGTTAAAGACAAGAGGGGTGATTTTATTAATTTTTCAATTCTAGATAATTAGTATATACTGATCTATGTTTAGAGGTAAATTGATAATACATAAATCCCTCATACTTTAATACATAAAAATATACAAAAATATTATGTCGTTCGACAACAACGAAAACTTATTCTCCGCTAACAACAATCAGCCAAGAATAAAAAATACCAGAGGATCTGAAGAACTTAGAGAATACTTTATGACAATGTCTGAAAATATTTCAGTTAAATTAGGTATATCTCTT
This sequence comes from bacterium, assembly GCA_043764135.1. Classification (GTDB taxonomy): domain Bacteria; phylum Patescibacteriota; class JACMRA01; order JACMRA01; family JACMRA01; genus JAYUKV01. The sequence goes on from JAYUKV010000034.1 coordinate 11,957, forward strand.
GAAGATGCAAAAACCATGTGTAGATCAATAATAAGAGAGCTTAAAAAAAATTCTGGTTTTGTAACACTTGATCCAACAAAAGATCCACAATCTGTAATAAAAGATATAGTTGCTCATAGTGATGTTGTTAGAAAATATGTACAAATAGAAGTTGGCTCAAGACAAGCAATCTCTACTCCGATTCTCGAAGTTATTTATAAAGAAGAGCTTTTTCCATCTAGTACTATGGATTATTGTAAGTTTTTGTTAAATTCAAATGTGGAATTTGTAGGTGTTGATATAGAAGGGATGGCGTTAATGAATGAAGAGGGGGCTGATCATACAGGGAAAAGACTTGCAGGAGATAATGCTATAGCCAAAACATTACTATATTTAGATAATTCACTGAATGGAGAAGGTGCTTGTGTAGTAATTGGTGGGGATGAATTGGGGGCTTCTATGGATAAATCAAAACTAACTGATGTAAAACAATCACTTGAAGATTTTAACTCTAAAGGCTACAAAGTTCATGGAAACAACGGAAAGGAATTCGATCTAAGAATAACTTACGATGTTAGTAATCTTGATAGTGCAAGTCACAAATTGATTGGTTTAGCTGCTAGGGTATTAGAAATGCCACTGACAGATAGCGATGTAAATGAAATTTTTAATAATTCAATAGAACGAAATTCTATAATTGAAAGATCAAAAAATTGGTCAAAATTTAGGTTCTTAATGAAAAGAAGCTCTAAATTCAGAACTCTTTTTTTGGAAAAGTTAAAAGCTAACTCTCCTGTTTATTATATTATCAAAGAATTTCCCAACGCAGATTTGGAAACATTTTTTGCATCTGAAGGCGTTTGTTCACCATTGTTCTTTGATGTTACAAATAATCCAACTGATGAAGAGCTTGCTACAGCAGGTTCGCAAAGTATTGTTCTTAAAAATTTGACTTTAAATGATGCTCTTTTAAGCTCGGCCATAATTACGAAGGTGGTCGGGGCTGAAGTAAAAATGAAAACAATGAATATTGAAGCTTATTTAAAAGGGGATAAAAGTATTGAGGCTGCCATGCAATCTCTATTAGATAAAGCTCTTAACATACCAAGTCAAGATACTAACTCATTTAAAAATTTGAGACCATTTTTGGAAAGAGCATTTATTAAGTCTTTAATTGCTGGACCAAGACCTTATCTATTTTTAATAAATAAAAAACTATTTTTAAATATGGTAACAGAACTTTACCAAGGAAAGCTTGGTTTGCAAGCCGATATAGAAACTTTAAGTTCATATTATGATGAATTGGTAAAATATATTGATTCTAATATTGAGTCAAGTGATGATAGGGCGAGTCGTACAGCAGAAAAATTTATTCAAATGGTAGGTGGAGATCTTAATTCAATCAAGGATTTCAAAACAGAACCAGAGCCCAACGCAGTTGATTTGAATGTTGAATATCAAGGAAAAGACAACTCTATCCAAATGGCTGTAACCTATGTGGATACCCAAACATTTCGCAATTCTAAAACTAATAGATTCCCAGGTAAATATACTATAATACCTAACATAGGACTTGCTTTAACAGAAAAAGCAGATGAGCAATCTTTTTATAATTTTTTGGAATTTTTGTTTAAACAGAATAGGATAGGTCAGCTTGTACCAATTTTGGATAATTATAAAGAGCTTATTAAAACCGACTTGATTGATAAAAACAAATCTGTTTCCTCTTCTAACCTTAAAAAATTAATTCTAAAACTACAAAAAAATCATGATGGTGTCATGTCATATGAAAACTCTTATTATTACTTATTTCTTTTAAATAGAACTCCTATATATATAAGGAACTTACAGAGTACAATTTTAGAAATTAAAAAAGTTCTAATCAACAAAATTGAAACAGATTATGACGAAGTTTTTGATAATTTAGGTCCGAGAAAAACTAGATACAGTATCGCTTTGAATAACTTAATTGAGATTGAGCAAACCTTAACGGATTACATTAACTTCTTTTTACAGCATGATTAAGGAGATTGGATGGTTTTTATAAATTTGAATTATTTATAAAAATATTTTATCCTTTAGTTATAAGATCTTTAGACATGAACAAGAATAATACTTTAAGCGATAAACAACGAGTTGTCTTAGACACGCTTGTAGATATAATTAATTACCATCACAATTCAGTTGATGGTTCTATCAAGCCTGAAGATGTATTCCAAACTTTTGTAAAAAAGTATATATATATTTCTGACGGTGGTGCTAAAGGGTATAGAGATGCTGATGGGCAACCTACAAAAGATTTTGAAAAAACTTTATTCTTTGCCCATGTATGCTCTTGGTTAAAAAATAAGAGTGACAAATCCTACATAATTGACAATCAGCTTGTGGTGCTGTTTAAAGTACTCTCGATTCCATATCAATTCAATCACTTTGACCCAAGGATATATAATTATGTAAGCTAGTTATTATATCTATTTCTATTAAACACCCGATTGACTTTGGGGTGTTTTTTTATTAGTGTATAGAGTATGAATTGGATTACGTTTGACATTGAAACATATTCTCCTAGCAAGAATGACAAAATAAACACAAGTGAGTTAAGAGTATCTGTAACTGGTGCATACATAAGTTGGACAGATGAATATATAGCCTTTATGGAAGATAATACAAAAATTTTTATCGAACTAATGAAAAAAGCGGATGTAATTGTAGGCTGGAATCACGTTTGGTTTGATCTTCCAGTACTACAGAAGTATTCAGACTTTGATCTATCAAAACTTCCTGTATATGATATTATGACAGAGATGGAAAAAGTCATTGGTACAAAACTCAAGTTAGATAACGTAGCAAAGGCCAATCTAGGCGAGTCAAAAACAGATACTTACGATGTTTTTAAACATTATCATTGGAATAAAGAATGGTACAAGCTTATTGATTACTGTATGAATGATGTAAGACTTACGAACTTATTATTTATCAAAGCAATAAATAATGAAGATATCAGCTATTACGATCTCCACAACCTTAGACAAACTAAAATAGCAGTTCCAACAATAGGAGAAAAAATAGAAGAAGTATATATGGAAAGTTTCTTTTAAGTATTATTTCAATTATTATTACGACATCAAGAGAAATATTACTACAATTATTTATATTTTTTAGTTATTAAGTTGTATTGAAACAAATTGTTCAAATATATAATACTCAATCAATAATGTAAATATTAAAAAAAACTTACTTTAATTAATTAAATTATAAATACTTCTTGTATAATATTAAATATGATTTACAAAACAAAATAACACAGTTCTGTAAAAAATGGAACAGCACACTTCTTGACAAAAGTTTATAAATTTTCTATAAATTATTTATCAGGTCAGCAAAAGAAATGTGAGTAGTTTGAGACACTAAAGCATATTCGAGTACCTAAAATTTAACAGTTGGAATCTCAAAAATATATCAATATATATTTTACGCAACGACATATTAAATTATTTCTTTTTGAATAATTAGTGTGACGGGTATAAAATATGTAAGTTCAAAAAATTTAATTCGAGTTTAAAACTTAAGAGCATACAGAGGATGCCTTGGGTGTAATTGCCGACGAAGGACGCGACACACTGCGATAAGTGTAGGCAAGGAGTGTGTATCCGTTATAACCTACAATGTCCGAATGGAGTAATCCGGCTAGTTTAATCACTAGTACGCACTTGGATAGTACCAAGATCGACGGTAACCCGCTGAAGTGAAACATCTCAGTAAGCGGAGGAAAAGAGACAGATATTGCTGATTCCCTTAGTAGTGGCGAGCGAAGGGGGAGTATGCCAAAAACTTAGATTATCCGATTAATGGAAAGATGAAGGGCTTCGGTTCTTTTGATTGAAGTAAATCACCCGGTTGGGGGCATGGATGTCTTGAGGGTTGTGGGAGGTTTTGTTCAAGTCTAACCGCTTGAGAATAAGTCTAAAAAATAATATAGCAACAAAATAAATTGGAAAGTTTAGCCATAGTGGGTGATAGCCCCGTATGTATAACTATTATTATTACTTATTGGAAATTTTATCCCAAGTACAACAAGGGCACCGAGGAGCCTTGTTGGAATCATCCGTGACTACGCGGAAAGGCTAAATACAATTACACACCGATAGTGAACTAGTACTGTGAAGGAAAGGTGAAAAGAACCCTTGATAAGGGAATGAAATAGATCCTGAAACTGTATGCTTACAATAAGTGGAAGCGGGTATTTATATCCGTAACTACGTGCCTATTGAAGAATGACCTTACGAGTTAGCTATGTATGGCAAGGTTAAGATTTATCGTAATCGGAGCCGCCAGTGAAAGCGAGGGTTAACTGCCCGATTTAGTCGTACATACTAGACCCGAAACCCAGTGAGCTACCCATGAGCAGGTTGAACCTACGGTAAGACGTAGGGGAGGACCGAACTCGTATGAGCTGCAAATCGTTGAGATGACTTGTGGGTAGAGGAGAAATTCCAATCGAACTGGGTAATAGCTGGTTCTCGCTGAAATGCCTTTAGGGGCAGCCTTGATTAAGAGCTACACAGGGGTAGAGCACTGAAAATGTTCGGGGCCTTCGGGTACCCAGCATTAACAAACTCCAAATACTGTGGTGTGCGTTGATCAGGAGTGAGACTGTGGGATCTAAGTTCCATATGTCTAGAGGAAAAGAATCCAGACTGTCGTTTAAGGCCCCCAAATCCTAGCTATAGTGTAAAAGAGGTGAAACTACTTATACAATCAGGAGGTTGGCTTAGAAGCAGCCATCCTTTAAAGAAAGCGTAATAGCTCACTGATCAAGTGGTTTTGCGCTGACAATTTATGGGACTCAAGCTAGGTGCCGAAGACACAGATTCATATTTATTTATGAGTGGTAAGCGAGCGTTGTACTGCCGCAGAAGCATAAGGGGGAACCCAGTGTGGAGGAGGTACAAGTGAGAATGTAAGGATAAGTAACAAATGATGCAAAGTGAAAAACTTTGCCACCGAAAACTCAAGGTTTCCAACGCCACGATTTTCGTCGTTGGGTTAGTCGGGCCTTAGGTGGGTCTCTAATGGGGCTTACTGATGGACACAAGGTTAATATTCCTTGACGTGGTATTGATGCGATGGAGGGACGCATTTTGATAACTTTAGCGGTTTTTAGCTATTGCCGTTTCGATTTTTAGTGTTGTCTGTTTAAACGATAGACATGCGTAAGCAAAACATAAGGATGAGATGAAGGTGAGAAATCATCAACTAGAGTGAATCAGAGTGCCAAGAAAAGCTTCTAAGCTTAATCAATATCACACCGTACCGCAAACCAACAAAGGTGAGTGAGGAGAGAATCCTAAGGTGAACGGGAGAATAATAGGTTAGGGAACTCGGCAAAAGATCGGTCGTAACTTAGGGATAAGACCTGCCTGTCTAGTACAGGCCGCAGCTAAAGACTTCAACTGACTGTTTAACAAAAACACAGGTCCGTGCTAAAGCTAAAAGCTGATGTATACGGGCTGATGCCTGGCCAGTGTCGGAAGGTTAACCAGAACCGCGCAAGCGTTTTTGTCAAGCCCCGATGAACGCCGGCCGTAACTATAACGGTCCTATGGTAAACGGAATTTCAATCATTTTGATAGTAGTATCATCTTGATACTTTACGCTGCCATAGTAAAACTTGACCAAATGCTGGAAACTCTGAGTATCTTGTGGTACTTAATTAGCAATAATTAAGTGACAATCCACCAAGTGCAGACAATCAGCAGGAAAGACTAATTACTTATTTATAAGTGATCAGAATCCTCAGAGACTACACGTCAAGTGCATGATTGAAAGACATCGTGTAAAGATATAGTCCGACCTACATGGCGACATGTAGAATGTAGCAGAAATGACTACATCATTAAACATCAATTTTAGTATTTATTAATCATTTTCGAATGTGATTAATAAACAAATGATAGTAATATATACAAGTTAATGTAACATAACGAGCGAAATTCCTTGGCACATAAGTAGTGTCCCGCACGAATGGCATAACAAGTTGAAAACTGTCCCAACCATTAACCCGGTGAACTTACATAGGGAGTGAAGATGCTCTCTACCCGCACCTAGACGAAAAGACCCTATGAAGCTTTACTATAGGTTGTCATTGTATTGTATTTTTATTTGCTCAGGATAGCTGGGACGCTTTGAAACTCTGGTTTTGGCCAGATGGAGCGATCGGTGAGATACCAGCCTGATACTAATACGATACTTACCCGATTTTCACTAAATCGGGGACAGTGGCTGCTGGGTAGTTTAACTGGGGCGGTTGCCTCCTAAAAGATAACGGAGGCGTCTAAAGGTTGGCTTAGCTAGGATGGAAATCTAGCTTCAAAGTATAAGAGCACAAGCCAGCTTGACTGCAAGACTGACAGGTCGAGCAGATACGAAAGTAGAGTCTAGTGAACCGATGCGCCCGTGTGGAAGGCGCAAAGACCAACGGATAAAAGTTACTCTAGGGATAACAGGCTGATCTTACCCAAGCGTTCACAGCGACGGTAGGGTTTGGCACCTCGATGTCGGCTCGTCTCTTCCTGGGGGTGAAGTAGCTCCCAAGGGTTGTTCTGTTCGCACATTAAAGAGGCACGCGAGCTGGGTTCAAAACGTCGTGAGACAGTTTGGT
>JAYUKV010000035.1:0-4957 GCA_043764135.1 bacterium
TAATTTAAGAACTCTTAATAGCACAAAAGAAAACATTCAAAAAAACTTAGATCATTGTTTGATAAATATGTACAGTTGAGCTATGAGTTAGCTATAAAAGTCAGCCTTCTGATTAATCAGAATCTTAATAGATTTTGATATTTAACTCTTCCATCATTTGCTCCAATTCTGTATTAGAAGCATGATGTGCCAATGGGTTGTAACTTGAACGCTTGAATACAGTAGTCTGAAAGCCTTTTCGAAGTCTGTCAGGTACACGTTCATCGTTATCTTTGTAAAAGTAATCATCACGATCAGTATCGTAATAAAAATCTCGTACATTGTTTTTGGTAACTTCAATCATTATTTACCTCTTTCTACAATGAATTGCGTCGAATTTAGGACTTCAACATACACTGCATCTTGATCAAATTCTCGAATATACGAGAAACAAAAAAGAAGAATGTCGCGAAGAGGAACTCGGAAGATAATAACTTGCTCACTGTTTTCAATAGCTCCGTCCCAAAAACCAATACATGGAATTCGAGTGAATCCTTGAAAAAGCGGAACAATTGTATTGTTAACAACTTTTGTTCTTGATGTAAAGAAATTGTTAAGTTCTTCAGTTGTGATTTCACGAAGTACTTGACCAGGATTATTACGATCAGGAATATTTCGCCCAATGTAAAGATGGTAAGATCCCGACTCATCAAGTGGTCGTCCTGCATAGGTTTCAATGAATTTGATACGTTCCAAAGTAGTTACCTCAAAATTGAACTGTGTGTTTCCACTTTTTAAAGTTACCACAAAAAATAGCCCATGTCAAAGGCTTTTTGTGTATTTTAAAGGGATAAACAGCATATTTGTACTTATTGAACAAAAAATAAAAAATTTTCTTTGTCTAACTTTATCTACCCTAAAGCTATCTTATTTATCCTTTATTTAATCTTTTTTATATAAATAATATAGTTATAAGTTAGTTAGGTAGACAAATAAACATAAAAAGTTTTCAAAGATAATATTATAGAACAATTTTTTTTTATTTTGCGGTACTCCTAATTTAAAAGAAACATTTCCTGCTTTTAATATGACATATTTGACTTTTTTCCTCTCACTTGCGACTGTAAATAGTGCAAGTGTTGTAAACAGGAAAAAGGAAGATATGTTGATTCTAGAAGAAAGACTTGCACTAAAAGCTACATCTGACATTAGAAAACAGATGAATGATATCGAATCTAGGCTTGAAAGTTTTGAAACTGCCACAAAAAGCAGGTTTGATAGTCTTGAAGCTAGGTTTGAAACCATGGAAGAAACACTCAAGCAATTGCTAGAAATTGCAAAATTTCATTTTTAAAGTGAATCAGGAATTTTGGCTAATTTGATTGATCCAACATCTGTTGATTGGAATTCGCAAAAGCCTAGAAATGTCAGAAGTGTAAATAGTCAAAGTTTTGGAATTGGAAGGTAGAACATAAAAAAACCAGATCCACTAGGGTTCTGGTTTTGAATTTATCGGTTATGGTAATTTATTGATTAATTAAGCAAACAAAGATGCAAATTTCTCAATTATACCACGTATACCTGGGCTTGGTGCTTTTACTGCTGGGTCCCAATCAGGAATGGCTTGATTCATGACAGGCAGTCTTGAACTAAATCGATGAAAGCCTTCAAAATACTTTTTTCTGAGTTCATCAGGTATCTTCGAACCGCTATCAACTTGATTATAGATCTCAAGGAAATATGAAAAATCAGTTACTAATTTTTCCTGATCAATCATCTCAATCTTCAATGTTATCATGATTCCACTCCTAGAATTACTGAAAGTATAAAATTAAAAAATTTCCTTGGGCTTGTGAAAACGTGATAATTTTCTAGAATTTCATTAGATTTTGAAATTGGTAAGCTAAAGATTTATTTACTAATGGGTTTTACAATTGCATCAACGATGTCTTCATTAATTTCTAAATCGATATCAGTTTTTTTGGCAACTTTAAAAGTAATGAAATCATCCATGCATGAGAATTAGTGTTTGCCTCAATTAAAGGCTTTAATTTCTCATTAAGCAGATCAGAAAGTTGTACTTTTTGTAACAAAGTTTCGTTCTCCATTTGAAGTTTAATAATGAAACTTATTAGTTTATTAATTATTAATCTCCATTCACTCTCCACTTCAGATAAAGGAGGGTCAGTTTTAGAGAATTCATCTAAAGTTAGACCTTGCATTTTTGCCAACTTTTCACTTAGCGGTAGCGTTTTGCTTAAGAGTGTATCCAAGCTTTGGAGTTTTTTTTCCACTCTTCTTTTTTTGGCTTGAAAGAATCTAAAGTAATCACAATGTTTTTCAAACACTTCAGTCGTTATACCTTCAAAGTATTTATCTACTTGTTCACTTGTTATTTGCATAGATCAATCAATCCCAATTGAATTAACATTTATAATAACCCCAAGACTTTTTGGTAATTGCACTTTTTATGGCTATTCATCTTTAGAAGTAACAATTAATTAAACAATAGCGATTTATTTTTGACAAGGGATATAAGTTATGATAGTTTGACAGTAGTCTTTAACCTAACAATTTTGTGTAAAACAATGCAAAGCTTTGACGAAAAAACTCTTATCAACTTAAAGTCTGATCTTATTGATAAGTATAATGTTCTTTCCAAAAATCTAGATCGCAAAATTCAAGAAAATTCTTTTTATGTTATTTTAGGAAGTGCTTACAATATTTGGTTCATATTCTTAGACCTGATTGTAGGCTCTCCATTGCGAGCATTTCTAACATTCTTAGCAATGTATGCATTTTTAAATGCAAATATTTATAACTTGGAGATTCTAGCAAACTTACTTCATTTAAAAGAAACATTTCCTGCTTTTAATATGACATATTTGACTTTTTTCCTCTCACTTGCAACTGTAATTAGTGCAAGTGTTGTAAACAGGAAAAAGGAAGATATGTTGATTCTAGAAGAAAGACTTGCGCTAAAAGCTACATCTGACATTAGAAAACAGATGAATGATATCGAATCAAGACTTGATAGTTTTGAAACTGCCACAAAAAGCAGATTTGATAGACTTGAATCTAGATTTGAAAGTTTTGAAACTGCTACAAAAAGCAGATTTGATAGACTTGAATCTAGGTTTGACGCTTTTGAAGCTAGGTTTGAAACCATGGAAGAAACACTCAAGCAATTGCTAGAAATTGCAAAAGCTAAGTAGTTTTTGTTTTCAACTAAATATACCATCTCTTTGAATTTTCAAAGAGATTTTTTCATGTTTAAAACTTTTAAAATTAAAACTTTGTAAAAAGGACTTTAAGCAATCTGATTTGTTGCATTCTTAACCAATCCCCAATGTATTATTCTGGCGTTTAGATCTTGTCCATACTTTTCTTCAAGTCTTGATATTATCTGAGTTGCTTGTGAAGGTTGGATATTTAGGAGGAGGTTGTTGTTTAGTTTTAACTTATACTTAGTTGTGAAGTGGCCAAGAAGTCCTACATGCCATTTTCTTGATAAGTTGTTGTTGGTTTTTCTTGGGTTGGATTGTTTTTTTAATATTGCTTGATAGTAAGCATTTTGATTCTTGGACTCTCTTAGCATGTTGTTAAATTCTGTATATACACTTCTTAGAGTATTGTGATACCGGTACCTAAATATTGGTTTGTAAGAATTTTGGCTATGGTTAGTATAACTAAATGTTCTTTTAAGTTTTATTGGGTTGATTAGCTCTTTAGTTCTATCTATTACATTATTTTTAATTAATGACTTGAGATATTTGTATATAGTAGTTATTGAGATATTAAGCATTTGGGATAAGTACTTAATATTATGAGTAGTATAATTAACAGAACCTAGTATCAGCTCAAGAGCAGATAAACCATTTATTATCTTTTGCCTGGGGCATGGTGTTTTAGAGGGTTGTTGATTAGAAGATTTAGAGATTTTAGGTTCGCTATTATCTGGAGTAGTAAATACAACTTGTTTTGCATCACCCCTACACATTCCAATATAGTAAGGGGTCCATTTGGTCTTGGGTTCTAGGTAGAAGTTATTAGATTGGGATTTAAATATTCCTAGCATATCGTTATCAATAACAGTTTTGATGTTGTCGCCGATTAAGAAGTATTTACTATCATTTCTGTTTCTAAGAACAAGGCCTTTGCCTGTAAGGATTGATAAATATCTATGAACAGTATCCTTATCTATAGATAAGGAAGTTAATAGTTCATATTGTTTTGCTAGTGTACGGATTTATAACTTGCTTGTTACATCACTATAAGCGATGAATGCAAGAATGCAGTAAAATTCCAAAACTTTTGGTTTTAGAGAATATGAGAAGACAGTATTACTAATTTTTACATACTGTTTTCTTGCGAAAAGATTTACATTAAGAACAGGATCATTATCCAAGAATCTGTTTCTAATTGAGTTATGAATGTATTCATCAAGATTATTAATGTATGAACTGTAGTCAATTGATAGTTGATTTATACACCTTTTATCTTCTCTATTAGAGTTTCCTTGTCTATCTATACCATAGATTGCAATACAATCTACAGCATTGACAAACGGAAAATAATGACCAATGTTGTAATGGAGCTTCTCGTTATGATTGTTTTGAACGGTGAACATAATGCAGAGGCTCAATGATAGACATTGATAATTTAATCCTAAGAATATGTTACATATTTGTCAACGACATATGTATGAAAAAACACAGAATTAAACAAATACTGTATTTTTAGAATTAAATTATAAGGGGAGTAAACAACAAATAAAATCTTGAATTAATCAAGATTTTATTTATTATCTGAATGTACACATTTATAATAAATTTATCTTTATACAAAATAAATAATTTATATAGAGTGTTCGTTTAAGACTTTTTCTTAAAAAACCAAAAATTTAGATATATAAAAATAAGAATTTCTAATATATACCCAAACCATTTTAGATTGGTGGGAACAAGATTATTTTCAT
>JAYUKV010000036.1:0-18377 GCA_043764135.1 bacterium
AAAAAATATAAACGCAAATTAACCACCTAAAGGTGGTTAATTGTGTAAAAGAAAGCTGTCCCGTGTTTAGCGGGACAGTTCTGAGTCAAAGTGACTAGGTTTTTTTTTGATTAAGATTTTAGATGTGCTTCTAGAAATGTTCTGAATAAAGCTTGTAAAATCTTTTAATAAGCGAGTTGTTTTGAACTGCTCCAAGTGTATCAGTTGGTTTTACATTGTTTAAGTTTCTCTTACTGATGATATTGAGATACTCAAAGTCTTCAACAACAGTAATAAACGCAGCTATCTTAATAACAAGTTTAGTAAGATATCTACAAGGGCTTGCTTTGGATGAATAAAAATCAACAAAAAGCCTGTGACTATTGTTTGCAGTTGGTAATACATTAAACAGTATCAAGAAATGCCAATCTTCTCTAATCTGCAACTTCATTCCAACTGTAAAAGCTGAAAAAAGCGTAAGCGTTACAATTGATTTTCTAGGAGCAGAACTATTGATCCTAAAAACATCAAGCGAGTTAGGAAGTTGGACCTCATAAGTCAACGCGGAGATTTCTTCACTCTCTTTGTATTCTTGTAGAGATTCAATAACAAAACCATTTAGGGTAAGCCAGTGAGTACTTTTGATATGGTCCAATGACATTAAGTGGTACATTTCAACCAACCAATTATAAGCCAGTGAATATTCTACTGAAGCTAGATGGTTTGTAAAGTTATCTTCTAGATAGTTACACAATATATCAGAATTAGGTTTTGACTCTTCTGATTCTATGTATAGTAACTGACCGATTGGTTTTACCTGGATATTTTCTTCCGTAAGATTGAGATATGCAGGTAATTTTATAACATCAATCGGTGAGCCATCTGGTTCAATATTGGAGAGCAGGGCTTCACCAATACTTGTTCTTCTACTAACAGGAATAGGAGATTTGTACTTGAGAAAAGAGTTACTCATTATGTTACCCACAATATAGTAGGATACTAATTTCCAATATTTGTAATACCCTAAAAATTTCTATTAAGTCAAATCCTTCCACCACTCTAACTGCCATATTTGTATCAACTTATGGTCACCTGAAATTAATAATTCTGGAACCTTCAACCCCTTAAAATCAGCCGGACGTGTATAAACTGGATGCTCTAATAACCTCACTCTTGAAAACCACCATTTATTATCAAAAAGATTTACAGATTCATCTAAAGAGAGTTTCTTATTATTTTGAACTTGTTTAGAGTATTCTGAGTTTTCATTATAAAAATTATTACTCTTGCTATAACTATCATGATCTACAGAACTAGATTTTGTAATAAATCCTTCTGTAAGCCTTGATACACCTTCTACAATAGCCATTGCAGGCACTTCACCACCATTTAACACAAAATCACCAAGTGACAACTCACAATCAATATAGTTATTAACTCTTTCATCAAATCCTTCAAATCTCCCACAAACAATATTTAACTCTTCAAATTGCGCAAGCCAGTATAGAATATCTTGTGTTATTGGAAAACCTTTAGGTGTGACTGAAATAGTAACTTTAGTTATCTTTTCTTTTTTTGTTAAATCATAGAATTTGGCATTATTAGGGTAAATATCCTTGGTTTGGTCTGACAAAGACCCAAGTGCATTATGCTCCACCAAAGCTTCATATATCGGGTCGCATTTTAAGACCATTCCTGAACCACCTCCAAAAGGTTTATCGTCAACTTGTTTATGCGCACCCTTGCCATATTTATCTCTCCAGTTGATTAGATTAACTTTAATAACTTCTTTATCAATTCCTCTAGCTACCAGTGAAGTAGATAAAAAGGAATCAAACAATTGTGGATATAGTGTAAAAATATTAAATTTCATATTATTCGCCGTGATAGTTTTGTAGTTTTTTATTAATGTAGTTTTGTAATCTTGGTAGATTATCAATATCTAATGAATTAGTTAGCTCTGTAATTTGTGACAAATCTTGTTCATTGCATTTTGTTAACAATTCAATCTCTTCAGAGAATCCACTTTGAATAGAACCTGCAAGATCTCCATACCCCCTATTCTTCATGTCTTCATCTGCAATCTTAAATCCATCATCAGTTTCAACCAAAACCTTAAGTCTTTTAAGATACAAGTATTTGCCATCAACGCCAAGAATACAAACATTTGTATCTTCATTATTCCTGCCTATTCTACCTCTCAATTGGTGTAAGGCCGCTAACCCAAACCTTTCACTGTTAAGAATAATAATACACTCTGCTTCTTTTACATCTACTCCAACTTCTATAACTGATGTAGAAACGAGAATTTGTTTGTCTGGGTTATTCTTGAATTCTTCTAGAATGTCTTTTTTACCTTTATCTTTACCGGTCAATGATAAGACTTTGGGTCCAAATTCTTTACTGAATATTTCATAAACCTCTTCAACTGCATAAATTTTTTCTTCTGCTTCCTTGATATCTATTTTAGGACAAACTACATATATTTTTTTATTTTTATCTAAATATTGTGTTTGTATTCTCTTAAAGAAGGTATCTGAAAAAATTGTAGAAAATGGTAATATTGAAGTACTAATTTTAGCTCTTCCAATTAACCTGTCTAGGAATTGGGTATTTAGTTTACTAAACAGCGATAATGCCAAAGTCCTAGGAATTGGTGTAGCAGTAAACGAAATAAAATGATGAGGATGATCAACAAACACTCCACGTTGGTTAACACCAAACCTATGTTGCTCATCAACTAATATTAGATCAAATTTCAATTCATTGATGTTAAATACGGAGTGAGTGCCTATCACAAATACTTTTTTATCTTGTAATGTATCAAATGGTATTTTGGTCTTTTTTCCATCGTTAAGATATTTTGATTTTGAAGAGACATATATGATCTCAATATCTGTAGAAGATGTTAATTGTTTGATTTTTAATAATGATTGATAGTGCTGATAAGCCAAAACTTCTGTAGGTGCAACCATTACAACTTTTGAGTTAGTTGTGTTCTTTAGATAGCCTAAAGCTGAACAGATTGCTACGTAAGTTTTACCACTTCCAACATCACCTATTATTAACGAGGTATAGTTGTAACCTGTCATACTTATATAATTAATTGAAGAATGTTTTGTTGTCTATAATTGTTTGACAACAGCTTATTTTTGTTATACTATAAATGTAAGGCAAGACTAATGTGGTCTTGAAAAATTACCAATTGCGGCTTATTACGGCCAAACTTTGCTTAACGAGCTTAGCAGAAAAAACCAAATCGATGTTTCTAATCTCCACCCTAATGACGAATTACGTTCTGAAGCGCTTTCAGAAACAAAAGCTGATGCAAGTGTTTCTAAAAGAGGAGTTGTACATTTTTCTAATGCCAATGATCCAAAAACAATTGAATATTTGAGATCAATAGGATATGATATTTAACAAAAAACGGACCCCTTGGTCCGTTTAATTTTTACTTTTTTTTACAATCCAAAGAAGAAACCGCTCGAATCTCCTCTTCTATAGTTTGGATCTAGCAACATCAGATAAACAACATTAGTATCCTGAGGATCTATTATTATTTGGCCAATATTTCCATATTGAATTCCCGGTTGGTTGATCTTATCATTAGCAGTCCAAGTAGTTCCTCTATCTCTAGATTCAAATAATTTATTATCTACAGATAAAACAAGTCTGTTTACGCCCTCTCTAGGATCAATTGCAACATCATTTATATTAATCTTAGATGGCTCAACAGGAAGTCTTAACAACCTAAACTCACCTTCAAGATTAGTTGAAGTGTAAATAGTTCTATCAGCAATAATTATTACATCCTGAGTTGAAGGAGATTGAATCAATTTATCAATATTGGTTGAAAATGATAAGTCAAAGTTCAAGTTATCAGTTCCTTGTTTAGCAAAAGTAATAGTTTTTTTAACAAAACTCTCTCCGCTATTCTCACTTACATACATACCTGAACCTCTAAAAATCAAGAACAATCGGTTTCCATATTGAGACAAATAACCCATTTGAAGAGGAAGATCATTGCTTACTTCTGGAATAGAAATATTTTTCCATGTAGAACCTGCATCAATTGTCTTAAAAATACCACCTCCGCTAGTAGCAACAAAAACTGTATTTTGATTAGCATTATCAGGATTAGCTAAAACATGTTCAATATAAACTTTCTTACCATTTGATTCTGTATTGTAAATTTCTGTAAATGACTTTCCACCATCAATAGTTTTATAAAGATAAGAAATATCATTTTTGGTACCAGCGATATAAAAATTCTCATCATTTACAAATGAAGAATCTGTAATTTTCAAAGCATCATTGTTACTAATCTCAACATCCCACTCTTTTTTCTCGCTACCTTTTATAGGATAAACATAAATCCTCTTCCATTCCTTACCACCATTATCAGTTCTAAATAAACCTTTATCTTTTGCTATATAAAATAACTTATCTTTTCCGTACTGAACAAGTTTTATTCCAGATTGGGTATTTAGACCATTTCTATCGACATTATCCCTAAAGTTTTTAACTGCATTAATAAATGCGTATCCGCCTTGATATAATGAAGGATCGTTCTTTAATATACCATATCTTAAAGATGATGTATCTTCATCCCCAAAAAAATTGCAAGAAGCTGCGCTTCCAAACACTGTCACAAAAGTAAATAAAAGAATCAAAGTTCTTCGTAAAATAATATTCATAATTGCTAGGACTTTATGATATAAGAATATCCTTATTGATAATAACTGTCAAAACAGACTAAACTAATCATAAATGAGTTCGTTATAATCATATATTATTGATATTCCTAATTTTTGAGCTTTGATTAGTTTTGAACCCGCCTTATCACCACAGATTAAATAATTCAAGTTAGATGAAATAGTATTAGTTACTTTATAGCCATTAGATTCAAGTTTTTGGGCTATCTCGAGTCGAGATATACCAAAGCTTCCAGTTATACATACAACCCCTTTAATCGTCCCTGAAATAGCGTCTTGCTGAGTAACCTCAACACCATTGTTAATTTCTTCTAATTTTGAAAATTCATCAATCAATTCATCAAATTGTTGAGATTGAAAATATTTAAAAATGTTATCTGCTGTTTTGTTTGCAAATCCATCATTTTCTAGAATCTGAGGATATGTTAAATTTTTTAATTTAGTAAGATACAACGATGCTTTCATATGTTATTAATGAGTGAATGTATATCATTAGTCAATAAAAAAAATCCCTTAAAAAGGAAATTTTATTTCTTTGCTTTTGCTTTTTTTGGAGCAATGATAGCAGAAAGAATGTCTTTATCTGATTTTGATTTTAATGTCTTAATTAAAAGCACTACAGCATCTTTTTGTTTAATAAGATCAGAAGTTGAAATAAAATCATGCTTGATTAAATTAGCTGTTGTAGATTTAGTTAAACCTAGAGATTCAACTGGTTCATTAGTTGGAACAACCTCTTCCTCAGATTCTTCACCTGTAGCAGTTGCATCAGCATCTTGAGATGTAATCATTTCTTCAACAGGTTCTACAGCTGTTTGGAAAGCTGAATCAATCTTAGAGTATTGGTCGATTATTAATTTAAGTGAATAATCAATTGTTTCTCTAGCGTCCACTGTACCGTTTGTTTCGAAAGTAATAACGATCTTATCAAAGTTAGTATCATCACCTACACGAACTTTTTCAACATCACTTTGAACGTTTCTAATTGGTGAATAAAGAGCATCAACATAAAGATCAGTTAGAGATTGAGAGGCTGATAGAACAGCATCATCTACTTGGTAAAAACCATAACCTTTCTTAACTTCTACATCAATCTCAAGATCAAAATTCTTTTCAATTGAACAGATATAAAGATCTTTGTTAATAATCTCAACACAAGTTTCTTTTTCAAAGTCTGCAGCTGTAACTTCTCCAGCTTTAGATTTTCTTAATATTAGAGTAACAGTATCTTCGTTTGTAGTAACTTTAATTGATAAAGCTTTGATGTTAAGGACTATCTGTTGGATATCTTCAATAATACCTTCAACAGCTTGATATTCATGTGTGAAATTATTGATTTTAACTTTTGTAACTGCGTATCCTGGAATTGATGACATTAACACTCTTCTAATAGAGTTACCTAATGTGTTACCAAAGCCTGGATTTAAAGGATAAATTGTAAATTGAACAAGGTTTTCACCCATCTCTTTAAACGTAGTTTTGATAGGGAATTTGTTTGTTGAAATAAGGTTCATAGCAATATATTGTAGTATATATTATAATTCTGATTTAATCAAGTTTTTTTGTATAGTTTTTGTCAAGTCTGTCTGTTTTTTTATTTACTTATACAAAAATTTAAAAAAAATTTAACAATAAAAGCCCTTTAGGGGCTTTTAAAATATGGTGGGTGTTGCAGGATTCGAACCTGCGACCTCTTCATTATCAGTGAAGTGCTCTAACCAACTGAGCTAAACACCCGGATTGTATACAAAAGTATTTTACATTTTTGTATACAAATGGTTATTTATTTAATAACAGCCTCGACTCCTTTTGTCAAATTTACTCCATTTGAAGTATCAAATTTTAAGGTAGTTTTATCTGTGTTTTTATAGATTTTAACAGTCTTTACAAATTTAGTAATAATACCTTTTTCTTGCAATGCTGCAATTGTGATAATAGAACCTTCATCAAATGAATTGTTAAGAAGTGACAAAGCTAATTTATCAGTATTTCCTCTATCTAGAGTGTTAAATCCTCTAAACTTTGGTAGTCTTCTAATAATTGACTTTTGTCCACCTTCGAATCCAGTTCTCCAACCTCCAGATCTCTTGGTTTGGCCTTTATGACCTTTACCTGAGTTCTTTCCTCTGTTAGAACCGTTTCCTCTACCTACTCTTTGTTGTCTCTTAGGTACAACTGGAATAGTATTTTCTAGTACAAACATAGTTATATTTTAGTATATTTTCAATTATAATTACTTTGTTGTAGTTGGTGGGATAACTTCTTCTGCTACTGGTGTAGTATCTTCAATTACCTCTTCGCTCTCTGTTTCTACTACGACAACTGGCAAATCTTGATCATCTAATATAGTAAAGTCTCCGTCAATAATAATATCTTTTACAAAAATATTGTCATCAAGAGTTTCTAATTTAGAGATATCAACTTTGATAGTTTCTGGTAGCTTTTCAGGAAGTGCTTCAACTTCAATTTGTTGAAGTTTTACAACAACTAATCCACCCATTGTCTTTACAACAGGAGCAACACCTATTAACTCAACTGGTACTTCAGCTGTAGTTTTCTTTTTAAGATCAACTGCTTTAAAATCTACATTTCTTAATTTTCTAGTTACTGGATGAATATCCAAATCGTGAATGATAGCTGGAATTGTATTTCCACCTTCAACATTCAGATCTACAACATGGTTTTCACCTGCTGCTTTGTATAGCTTCAAAAAGTCTGATACTGCGAATTCTACTGCAATTGGCTCTTTCACGTTACCATAGATAATTCCTGGTGTTAAGCCTTGCCTATAAAGCTTTTTAGCTTGATTTCCAAAGAGTGTTCTTGGTTTTACTGTTAATTGTGAGTGAGTCATATATATTTATTTAATTAAGTGTAAGAATTACAAATTTTTCAATTAAAATCTTTTCACCAGTTTGTTGACTTACTGAAAGCATGTATTGCTCTACAGTTTGATCAGGAGAAATAAGGAAAGCTTGTTTAAGTAAAGATACTTCAGAAGTAATCTTAGACTTCTTACCTTCAAGGATCATTGAGATCTTATCAGCAGGCTTACCTTCATTTTCTAATTGTGTTTTAGCAATATCTAATTCACTTTCAATGAAAGTTTGATCTACGTCTTCTGGAGAAACAAACTTAGGTTGATATGCAGCAATGTGCAAACATAGTTGATTACCAAATGCCTTAAACTGATCTGATCTTGCAACAAAATCAGTTTCACACTTTAAAACAACCATACAACCTATTCTTCCTTCGTGTACATAAGAAAAGACTGATCCTTGAGCTGTCGCTCTATCTGCTCTTGAAGCTGCTTTCATAACTCCTTGTTCTCTAAGGTGTTTAATTACAACTTCTTTATCAGTAGAACCTGTCTCATCGACTGCTTTTTTTATATCTTTAAGTGATAGAGCTGTTTCTTCTCTTATTACTTTTATTAATTCAATTGACATATTAAACGTAGTTCTTTAGTGCGTTAATTACTGCTTCTACACCTACTACTTTATTATTAGATCCTTGAATCTTTGAGTAGATGTTTTGAATTCCTGCTAATTGTAGGACTGGTCTTACGAATCCTCCTGCAATTAATGAAGTTCCTTTGTTAGCTGGTTTAAGTAGAATCTTTGCAGCTTTAAATTTTGTAATTGTAGAGAATGGTAATGAGAAGTTTTCATTAAGTTTGATCTTAATCATATTCTCTTTAGCTTTCTTTGTAGCTTTAGCTACAGCGTCTTGAAAATCCATACCTTTTCTGTTAGCAAATCCGATAGTTCCTTTCTTATCACCCACAACTACTAATGCAGCAAATCTCATTCTTTTACCACCTTTTACAACACGAGTTACTCTTTTTACAGTTATTACTTCTGTAAATAATTCAACTTCATTTTTATCAAATGGTTTTTTGAAGTTTGATTTTGAACCAAATTTTGATTTTGATGGTCCACCAAACTTTGAATTAAATCCACCTTTATTAAATCCAGGACGAGATGCATTACCACCCGGTTTATTGTTAAACCCACCTTGTCTATTATCACCTCCAGTTCTTGGAGTGTAAGGTCTGCTATCTCTAGTAGGCTTTACGTATGGTTTAGGGTAAGGTCTTCTTTCTGGCGCTGCTGTTGCAGTTGCAATTGTAGCTGAAACTGTAGTTGCAGATTGTGCTGCAGCTACTGGAGCTTTTTCAGTTGACTTAGTTTCTGTATTTGATTCTACTGCTGGAGTTTTAACTTCTTTAGTAGTTTCTTCAACTTTTGCTTTTGTCTCAATCTTTACTTCTTTTGCTGCGTCAGATGTTGAGTTGTTATTTATCTCTGGATTGTTAGTTATATTTTCTAAATTTTCCATAATTAAAACTTGATTTTATCTTCTCTGATTTTTTCTGCTAAAGCTTTAACTCTTCCGTGATATAGATATCCATTTCTATTAAAAGAAATTTCTTCAATCTTGTTAGCATTTAAAAACTTAGCAACTTGATCACCAACATTTTGGGCTTGTTCTGTTTTGTTACCTTTTAATTTAGAAGATGTAGCAGTAAAAATTGGTCTTAATGTTACAGGTTCTAGTACTTGTGCTAAAATATTAAGATTTGATCTCGTAACAGTAACAATATGCTTGTTCTTGTTAATCTTAGCCATAGTTCTATTCTTTTTAATTTGTCTTGTAGCCATATATTATTTTTTACCTTTTTTACCAACTTTCTTTCTGTAAAATCTATCAGGGAATTTAAATCCTTTGTGTTTGTAAACATCACAAGGTTTCATATCATGAATATTAGTGAAGAAATCACCAATTTGTTGTTTATCACATGATGTTCCTGATAAAGTATTTTTATTTAATTCTAATTTGATTACGCTAGGAATGTCGACAACTACTGGATGTGAGAAGCCGATATGTAATGTCAGTTTGGATCCTAATTCCATTTTGTAACCGACACCGTTAAGTTCCAATGTTTTGCTAAAACCTTCGCCTACTCCAGTGATTATATTGTTCGCGTTCGCTCTAGTTGTTCCCCACAAAGCTCTTGAAGTTTTTGATTTTTCATCATCAACTGAAAAAGTAATTTCGTTACCTTCTTGGTTGAATTTAATGATTGGGAGAACTTTCATTGATAACTCTCCTTTTGGACCTTTTGCACTTAAAACATCATCTTTGAATGTTACTTGTACAGAAGAAGGAACTGTTATAATTTTTTTTCCGATTCTTGACATATTTAATGTTAAATTGTGTTTGGGGTTTTAAAACAATTGTTTTAGAAGAGTTTATTTATAGATAAACCCCAAAATCCTATTTTTTTTAGTAGATTTGGAATAATAATTCCCCACCTACTTTATTTGATTTAGCTTCAACATTAGTGTAAACACCTTTTGAAGTAGACAAGATATTGTAACCTAAACCTCCAAAAATCTTTGGTAAGTTAGTATAAGTTACATATACTCTTTGTCCTGGTTTTGAAACTACTTTTAATTTGTTAATCTTATCAGTCAAAGTTACATTGATTGTTCTCTCTGTTTCTTCGAATGATGCAAAATAACCAATTTTAGTTAGTTTTACAACACAGCTTTTAATCAAATTACTTTTTAAAACTTCCACTTGAGGATTTCCTGCAGTGACTGCATTGTTTACTCTAGCTACGAAGTCTGACATATAGTGATTCATTGACATAACTGTATGTTTTAATTGCTGCTTTTGAAAAAGCCTACCAATTCACCTTTAAGAGCAGCTTCTCTTACACAGATACGACACATGTCGAATCTTCTAAGATAACCTGCCTTACGACCGCATTGATTGCATCGTCTGACAACTCTAGATGGGTATTTTGGTTTTTTAAGTGCTTTTACTATTAATGCTTTTCTTGCCATAGTTTATTTTTTAAATGGGAAGTTAAGGTTTTTTAGTAATTCAATATTATTCTCCGATGGTGTTGTAAATGCAACATTTACTTGCATACCGAAGTTAAATCCTGTATCAAAACCAACCGCGGGGAAGATTGATGTGCTTTCGATACCGACTGAATAAGTTGAATAATTTTTATCAAAAGAGGTAGATTTTATTCCTCTAAAATCTCTTGTTCTAGGTAAACCTAAAAACACTAGACTTACTATGAAATCTTGAGCAGCTTTACCTCTCAGTGTTACCTGACAAGCAACAAGCTCATTTTTTCTTAGTTTGAAACCTGCAACTGAAACTCTAGATTTGATTGCTTTAGGTTTTTGACCAGTTAGTTTCTCAAGATATCCGATGATTTCTTGTTTAACCTTGTTGTCATACTTACCCATACCAATATTAATAGCCACTTTAGCAACTCTAGGAGCAGCCATAATGTTAGTAATATTTAGTTCTTTAGCAGTCTTCTCTACAGCATCGTTGTAGAATTTGTTAGAATTAATTGTTAGTGAACTCATAATTTGATTATTTAGTTTCTTTTAATTCTTTAGAATCTTTAGATCTAGGCAAGATTGTCTTTGCAACTGTTTTACCAGTTTTTAAATACTCTCTTGATTTTTTACCATCTTTACCTACTACAATCTTAGATCGTGAGATCTTACCATCTGATACTAACATTACATTAGAGATGTTGATTGGTCTGTATGTTTGGCTTATAGATCCAGGCATTTGTGCAAGCACATTGCTTTTTTGATACTTTGCAATTGTTGGTACTGAAGAAACAACTACTCTAGTTATTGTCTTCTTACCTTTTGTTGTTTTGATAACATCTGTTACTACACCTTCGGTACCTTTGTAGTTACCTGCGATAATTTTCACATTGTCACCAGCTTGGATTTTTGCGATAGCCATATATTGTAATTATAATTTTTATAATACTTCTTCAGCTAATGAAACAACTTTAGGATACAAACCTGAGTTTCTTACTTCTCTTGAGATTGGTCCAAATACACGAGTACCGATTGGTACATGCTCTTTGTTCACAATTACTCCAGCGTTGTCAGAAAAACTGATTGATGTTCCATCAGCTCTTGTCACTTTGGCTTTGGTTCTTACGATTAATATCTTTACCTTAGCACCTTTTTTGATTTTACCATTAGGTGAAGAAGATTTAACCGAGCCCATTACTACATCACCAACAGAAACAGATCCGCGGTTGTTTTTACCATTTACGGCAAATAACATTACTCTTTGAGCACCTGAGTTGTCAGCTACGTTTAGTATACTTCGTTCTTGTAACATAATCTTTATTAATAATTTTAGCGATTAGTTAAATAAATCGTTTTTAGTAATAACTCTACAAGCGAAAGGTAGTTTGTGTGCGGCGATTCTGAAAGCTTCTTTGACTTTAGCTTCATCTATCCCTCTAACCTCGAAGATAATTCTTCCTGGTTTAACGGGGAACATGAAGTAATCAATAGATCCAGTACCTGATCCCATCACAGCAGCCAATCCTTTACCAGTAACTGGTCTAGAAGGGAATACTCTGATGTATACTTTACCACCTTTACATCTCTTTGAGATTACTTTTCTTGCTGCTTCAATCTGTCTAGAAGTCAACCACTTAGTTTCAGTAGCCATCAAACCGATTTCTCCGTTTTCTAGCTTTGAACCTCGAGCCATTGTACCTCTTCTTGACTGGCCATATCTGTTGTACACTTTTCTGTGGACAATTTTTTTAGGAGTTAACATAGTAATAATTTTTTAATTTATTATAGTTCAACAACCTTAAAATGAATTGTTTTAGAAATTGGACGACAAGATATAATCTCTACTGATTGACCAACTGTAAAAGTTGATGAATCTGTACAAGCAACAGAATATCTTTTTTTAGTGTTTACGGCTTTCTTGTATTTAGTGTTCATTTTAGGTGTAACTACTTCTACAACGATTGCCTTGTTCATTTTGTTTGAAACTACTTTTCCAGTCATGTGATGTTTATGAATTAAAGTTAGTTAATTTGTCTCCCTTATACATCATAATACTAACTCCCAGAATTCCAGCAACAGTCTTACAGTGAACATGTGCATGATCAATGTTAGCGTCGATAGTATGTCTTGGAATAGAACCATAGCCGAATTTTTCTTCTCTCGCGATTTCCGATCCGTTAATACGGCCTGAAATTTTGATTTTACATCCTGGAATTCCTGATTGTTTGACTTTCTCAAGTGTGAACTTGCAAACTCTTCTAACCGCTGTTCCTTTTTGTAACATGTAAGCTATTTCATCTGCTACAGCTTTCGATGAAGTGTAAGGATTTTTAATTTCAACAACATCAAGTCTTGTATCTTGAGGTAGTTGGAATTTTTTGAGCAAATCTGTTTTAAGGGTATTAATTGAAGCTCCTGATTTACCAATGATGATACCTGGCTTAGTAGCGTAGATAGTGATTTCCACTCTCTTGATATATCTCTTGATAATCACATCTACAATCCCAGCAACTTTCAATTTAGTGTGCAAGAATTTTCTCATGTTAATATCTTGTTTCAAAAGAGTTGCATAAGACTTCTTAGACGCAAACCAAACTGATTTTGGTAGTTGTGAAGGATCTTTGATGTTAGCATCATTATTTCCCATTATTTTTTTTGCTCTAAATAAATTTACTGATATTTTTGATCCCATAGGTATAATTTCTAATAATTTATTTAGATAGTGAAGTTAATTGAACCTTTAAACGGCTGTATCTCCTTCTAATTCTAAATGCAGTACCTCTCGCTCTTGGAACTACTCTGTATAACTTCTGAGCTTCCTCTGCTACAATCTTATCAACTATATAATAAGGATAAGAAGTTTCAGTGATTTTCATATTGTTAGCAGCGTTGAGTAAAAGCTTAGATACTTCATTAGACTTTCCTTTGTTAATAACAGTTAGAGCATCTAATGCTTTATCAAGTCTCATTCCGCGAATTGCGTTTATGATTAATCTTGATTTTCTCGGTGAGTAAGCTAATAATGCGCTAGCGTTGTATTCTGATTTAGTCATAACTTTTTATTTTTTCTTGTTATTTCTTCTAGATACGATTAGCCTATCAGAATGTAATTTTTTACCTCTAGTTTTTACACCAAGAGCGTGTTTACCCCAAGGAGTCTTTGGATATTTAAGTCCAATTGAGTTCCTTGCTTCTCCACCTCCATGAGGGTGATCAACTGGGTTCATAACTTTACCTCTTACTTGTGGTCTTCGACCAGTATGACGGATTCTTCCAGCCTTACCGATTCTAACAAGACCCCATGCTTCGTTAGATACTCTCGCTAGTGTACATTTACATGTAGCTAGGAATTTTCTAATTTCACCAGAAGGAAGTTTTAGAGTTACATAGTCACCGTCCTTTGCAGTAACAGTAGCATATGTACCAGCAGATCTTACAACCTTAGCACCTCCGTTTGGATTCATTTCTACTTGAGAAACAAATGAGCCTAATGGAGCATCTCCTAATTTGATTGTATTACCTTCCATTATTTCAGAAGTAGTATTGTAAGATTCTCCAACAATCATACCTTTTGAGTATAAAATGTAAGATTTCTTTCCATTACTAAGATCTGTAACTAGAGAGATAAATGCAGTTCTGTTAGGATCGTACTCTATTGTGTTGACTTTGAAGCCTTCAGTGAAGCTCTTCTTGTAATCAATAACACGTACCAATTTTTTGTATCCACCTCCTCTGTGTCTAACAGTAATTTTACCATGTTCGTTTCTTCCTGCAGAATTTGATTTTCTAACAAGTAGATTCTTAGTTGGTTCGTCACCTGTTAAGATTTTTGAGTAGTGAATAACGGAGGTATTACGACGTGCATTAGTTGTTGGCTTATATTTTTTCAATATTGACATAACTAAATTATTTTGCGTTTTTACCACCATGTTTCTTGAATATTGTAGTTGGAGAGAACTCCCCAAGTTTATGGCCTACCATATCCTCAGTACAATATACTAGTGTAAATTTTCTTCCATTATGTACTTCAAAGTTAACACCTACAAATTCTGGTAAGATTGTTGATGATCTTGACCATGTCTTGATTGGAGTTGCGGACTTAGCAGCTTTCGCAGCTACGCCTTTAGCGTATAACTTTGGGTCACAAAATGGCGGTTTCTTTAATGATCTTGGCATAATTAATATTTTTTATTTAAGCTTCTAATCTTAAATCTTCGTCAATTTTTTGACCTTTTGCCAGAGTAACGTAGTACTTCTTAGGTCTTGATTGCAAGACTTTATTAGTTCTTGTTTTTCTGAATTTAATTTTCTTGTAAGGATTTACTACATTTACTGATAATGCTTCTAGACCATGTTTCTTAAGAATTTTTTTAAGTTCTTGTTTGTTAGGTTTAAAAGAAATTTCATCAAATGAGCATAAAAACTTTTGTTGTACTGCTAGATTGAAAGCTTTTTCAGTTCTAGCGAGTGTTAAATATGGCATATTAATATATTATTTATTTAATCTTTCTTCTAAAACTTTAATTGCGTTGTCTGTGAATACCAAAAATGGTTTCGCAGCTAGTTTGTGAAGTTGTAGGTATTTTGCATTAATCATCGTTACTTCAGTGTTTGTAAACCCTTGGATACTGTTTTTATCTTCAGTAGTGTATACTAAAGCAATATTTTTTGGTTTAGACTCAGTAGCAATGTTAAATGATGCAATTGCATCAACTGACTTTTTAGTCTTATCGTATTCATTAGATAATTGGTAGATAGCTTCTTCGCCTACTCTATCAGCTAATAATGATTTGATAGCACAAATTCTTGCAGACTTGTTAATCTTTAGGTGCCAGTTAACTGTATTACGTGGACCGTGTGTTACACCTCCACCTTTCCAGATAGGTGATCTAGTTGAACCATGTCTGGCTCTTCCAGTTCCCTTTTGGCGCCATGGTTTTCTACCTCCACCACTTACTTCAGATTTTACTTTAGTGTGAGCATTGGATTGTCTTAGGTTAGATAATTCAGCTCTCACAACTTCAGACAGAAGTTCGTATTTTGGTGTGAAACCATCTAATACAGTAAAGGCATCAACAGTCTTCTTGTTATCTTCGAATAATTTGATTTTAGACATATTGGCTTTACTTAATAGTTGTTATTTTCATTACTGAGCTATTTGCACCAGGCAAAGAACCATTAACGAATAATAATTTATTCTCAGGATCTACAGCTAATACTTTCACTCCGTTAAGAGTTAATTGTTGAGCTCCTAAGTGACCTGCCATTTTCTTTCCTTTTGGTACTCTCTGTGGCCATCTAGATCCGATTGAACCTACGGCTCTAACGTGATCGTGTCCATGAGATTTTGGTTGTCCTGCAAAATGCCATCTTTTAACAGCACCTGCAAAACCTTTACCAATTGTATTATTAGAAATTGATAGAAGGTCGTTAATTTGAAAATCATTTACATCGAAAGAAGCTTTACCTTCTGGTAGCTCGATATAGTTGAATTCTGATGTGAATTTGAAGTCGGTATCTTGTCCGGCCTTCTTTGAATGTCCCAATTTAGCTTTTGTTGATCTATTTTTTGCACAAGAGGCTAATTGGATAGCATTGTAACCATCTGACTTAACAGTTTTGGTTTGTGTGACTACAGAGTCTTGGACTTGAATTACGGTACAAGGTACAGCTTTACCATCCAAGAATAATCTAGTCATTCCGATTTTTTTTGCAAAAGCAATCATATGTACTATTCAGTTTTATAATGAATCAATAGTAATATCTACACCCGCAGGTAAACCAAGTGAAGAAAGAGAATTTACAACAGTATTATTAATATCTGAGATATCGATAAGTCTCTTGTGAACTCTTGATTCTAACTTTTCCTTATGTTTTGAGTAAACGAATGTTGATCTATTGATTGTGACCACAGTTTTTTTTGTTTTGAGTGGAACTGGACCTGATACTTTACCACCAGCTTTAACCACTACTAGTATTACCTTTTTCGCTGCTTCGTCAAGAATCTTGTGGTCAAAAGATTGCATGCGAACGCGCAATTTTGTTGTTTGCATATTGATAAGTCGTATTTTTACGCTTTTTTGAAAGCTAAATTGGTAAAATACTAATATGGACATTTGCATATGGGTGCGGTTTTGTCAAT
Organism: bacterium; assembly: GCA_043764135.1. Lineage (GTDB taxonomy): Bacteria > Patescibacteriota > JACMRA01 > JACMRA01 > JACMRA01 > JAYUKV01. Next base: position 16,707 of record JAYUKV010000036.1, read on the forward strand.
TTTTTTTGATATATTATCGTCAACCCCGTCTATCCGTTATTTTTGCACAAAATATATAAGTAAACTAAAATCTTCTATCATAGATTAATAATTATTAATAATAAACACAAATAAAAATAAAATTCATATTGGTAAGAGAGATAAACCAACAACAATTGGAGACAAAGGTCCAGAACCAAAAAGACCGGATTCCGTAAAGCCAAAACAAATACCTTTAACAAAGGGAGCTATTTCAGGAATAATAGGTTTGACAGCAACTTTAGGATTAGCAGGTGTAACAGCTAGTTCGCAACTGAATCAAAATAATAAAGCTGCTTTAGATATGTTACAACGGGACAATGCAGCAACCCAACATATAATTACAAGCGATCAAGCAGAGCTCCAAACAATACAACAATTCATGGATACACAATCAAAACAAGATAAATCAGAACAAGTTAAACCGAAACAATCCTCTTTGACTGATTTATTAAGTAAACGAGACAAGATGAAAGAAAGTTTAGATGAAGAGTTAGAAAATGATAAGCAAGAGACTGCTAAGATAGACGAATTAAAAGCATCAATTCAACAGTATCCCAAGGATGTCGCTATCCAATTACTTACAACATTATTATCTGTTATTGGTGGAGCCACATCATTAAACTTGTTAGCAATGAATCAAAAACGAGAGTTAAGATATGAGCTTCATAAACATATTAATTCAGGAGCAAATCATGAGGAAACTTATCAACTTGTTGAAAAACTTATGGCTATTAAAGATCTTGAACAACTTAATAATATGCTTAAATTAGAATTGAGTTTACTTCAAGATGCTCAACTATCAAAGGACTATCAAAATTAAAACTTCACTTTCTATTCCTCTGTTGATTATCATATCAATTTTTTAATTTTTCATTACAATGTTAAGTAATGATAATCATACATTTAAACAACAAGTAAATAAACATATATTGACAAATTACCCTCCTAATACCATTATTACACAAGTTAACTTGAGTAGAGTAAAAGTAAATGTTAATCAATTTTTTAAAGTCAGCTTCGATTCTTTGTTTGTTATGTGTTTTAAGCGCATGTTCAGTAGCCAGAACACCAACGCCTGATCCTACACCAACACCTAACCAAGCCCCTGTAGAATCTAAGCAGAATCCAACAAAAACCACAGATACTAATAAGCCTGATCCCAACACCACCAAGCCCTCCCAAGACACAAGCCCAACAGAACCTTCCAATACTCCCACCACAACAGAAGGTCCAATTAACCCAAAACCTAATCAACCACAAATCGACAATCAAGACATCGACTTACCACCAAAAGGCGTCGACAGACCCAACGATATTAAAGGTGAAATGAATAACAACACACCTCTGGATAAAGTTGATATAACAAAAGATGAAGTACCAGAAGGCACCGCAGTTATAGTAGACCCTCCCGAACCAGAAGTCCCTGAAGGAACAGCAACTATTGTAAAACCTGAAAAGAAATAATAACAGTCTATAGAAAAAAATTTTAAGATTAGAATAACCTCACACGAATTACGTGTGAGATTTTTTTAAAGGATATATAAGTTTTTTACATTTAAACTCACCTTTCGCAACCAAACTCCAACCTCATTTTAGCCAGTTCTTCAAAAGATCTTTTTAAGGCTTCTAAATATAGTTTTGATTTTAATT
>JAYUKV010000037.1:0-4905 GCA_043764135.1 bacterium
CTTTCAATTAAAATCAAAACTATATTTAGAAGCCTTAAAAAGATCTTTTGAAGAACTGGCTAAAATGAGGTTGGAGTTTGGTTGCGAAAGGTGAGTTAAACAAGAAGGTAAAAGAGCAAAAATAGCTCGTGCAGTAGTACCAAGCATAGCAGCTGCATTTGCAATATATAACAGTGCTTTAGCAATGCAAACTAACAAAAAAATTGAAGCACTACAAGAACCTGTTGCCAAGGCAGAATTAGTAGTACAGTCAGAACAAACAAAGCTTGATAATATGAAAAAGTTCATGTCCGACTTCCAAACTAACAAAGAGGGGGCAGAGCTGCGTAAAGCTTTGGTTGACCTAGTTACAGAAAAAGAAAATTCAGGCGGATTCTACAAAATTCCTGGACTCCACGACTCCCAAAGAGAATATGCAAAAACTGGAGAACTTGGTGGTATATCTGGCAAAGGAGCGTATGAAATCAATACATATCTAAACTGGCTTGTAAGAGATCAAGGTCCTCAATACCAACAACTTAGCCCAGCAGCAAAACAATCTCTAGCAAAATTCCTAGACTACCAAACACAGATCAAGAATACTAGACCGTTAGAAGATGCTCAAAACTTATTATCAGCAGAACAAGCAAATCAAAACCTAGAAACACCATCCTTAAAAGCGAATAGTTTTGACGAAACAAGAAATGCTGCTGTTAGTGGAAGTGTTGCAGGTCTTGGCCTATTAGCAAATCTCAAAAAAAAGAAAAAATCAGAATCAGAATTAGAATCTGACCCCAAAGATCCAGAATTAACAAATGAACCTGATGTTTTTACTTCCGAATCAAACCTAACAGATTCTGATTCAACTGCTCAAGAATTAGCAAATTCTGATAGCCTCCCTCAAGCACCTATCCCAGAAATACCCGAACCTTCTGAATCAAAACCCTCTCAAGATACTAAAGAACCAAAGTCAAAGTTCGGTCCAGGAAGGCTAAAACAGCTTGCAGGGGTAGCTGTACTAGGAACCGCATTAACAGTTGCAGGAGGAAACTTTTTAAAAGGCGGAGCTAAACTACCTTCATTTGAAAAACAAACTACTACTACGGAAACAATCAAGCAAGCAGCTACCCTTGAAGAACTTCTTACCGATGCTAATAAGGAACGATTGCATTATATCTATTTGAATGTATTCAAAAAATCAGCAGGTTCACCTAGAGGGCAACTAAGATTAGCAAATGCCGAACAATTGGTTGCAGAGGGGTATATATCCAAAATTGGAGAAATGAATACCATGTTGTTAGGAATCGCTGAGGGGGAAACTTTTGAGCAACTTCGCAGTGAAGTATCTCCATCTGATCAAGCACTGTTAAAAGAATACGCAAGACTCTGGAAAGCTAGAAAACCATAATATTAATTAATAATAAATCTAATATAAATTTCCAACACAAATATACATATACCTAAAGAACAATCATCTATCTCTAAATTAAAACATTATTCTTTGTTATTCGGTCTAGAAGCACAGCAAATAAAAGAAAAAACCAAAGCCAAATCATTACCAAAGATTAGATCAGCCATCATTCAGCATTTAAACTCGAACCGCACCAACTTCCACTTAATGCAAATGCCAAAATAGTCTATAATTGCAACTATCTCAATCTTTTATCTAAAGTGGTTAAAAAGAAAAAAAGGTGTGATAAAGATTAATAGACCTCTTTCCTAATTAACAACAAGCACGATAAAATCACAATAAATCTCGATTGTAATGCGGCAATTGTTAGATTTATTGGTTGATTTATCGAAGAGGTTTGTGAATTAGGAAAGAGGTCTAATGAATTAGTAGATATAAAATGAGTTTTAGAAGTGGAATTACTATATGTAATGGTAAATTAAAAAGGGTTAAAATTGTTCTTGACATAAGCTCAATTTTAGGATAAGATATTAATATTAGGCGCATCTTATACAAATAAAAAATTTAAAATTTTATCTTATAAAGATCCTAATTTTCACCCAACAATTCTGAAATAATTTTACCTTGTAGAGGACTACACAATGTTAAACTTTCGAGCTTCGATTGCTACGTTTTTACTCACTGTTAATCTCTTTGCTTCAGTTTCCCCTTCTATCGCACAATCAAGTGCACAACTCAAACCAAAATCTCAAACCAACGGTCTTGATAAACTCAAGCGGTTTAAATCCGCACAAGGTAATAATTATCAGGCCTTCCATCAATTTCTGGTCAACGAATTGCCCAGTTTCTACAACAAGAATCTGAGCAAAGCTCTTACAACGACCAACTCAACACCCATGGGTGGTGAGATATTGGATTTTGGTAGTATGGATCTTGAAGCTGGTAAGTTCTTGCTTGTATTTACGAATAGCGAGCCTAAAGATACCCACGCAGCCTTTCGCCAATTATTCAAACTCGATCCAGCAGATGAGACGAGTCAAGACTACAAAGATCAGATCTATGCAATTCAACTTGCAAATATGATGTTTCGTAGAGATTTTATGAATCAAGCACCCGCTGAGTCAGCTCTCTATGACCTGTTTGTTAAGTATGGTATTGAATACACCAAGAGGAATAGGGATCCTGTTGTCAAGCCACAAGCTGTCAATCTGACTTCCAATCCTACCGCCAATTCTGCTTACACCAAAGTTGACACATTTATGGCTAATATCGGTAATTACTATAACGCTAATATCAACAATCAAGTTGGTAAGAAGAACTATGGTGTTACAGATGAGCTGTCGATTGTATTCACTTCTGATAATCTTGGCGATCGGCTGATGGGCCTGTATCAAATCTATGGTATTGATAAACCTTATCAGCACTTTGGACTTGATATGAACAAGCTTCGCAAAGATCCTTCTCAACTTTCAGAAAAGGATAGAGGATACTATGAGAAGTTAAGACTTGTTAGTATGTTATACTTGTATGAATCCCGAGACATAGCTATTGATAGCAAGTATTGTGGAGAAATCATGCAAGTGTTTGGTCGAGAATGCAATGTACCTCTTGGTACAAAGCAAGAGAAACAGCCTAGCGCTCCGATCAATAAACCTGATTTACCAAGCGATCTTGATGCAGAGGTCAAGGCTTACGTTGAGAATCAACTAGATCTCTTCGCGCAAGCAGATGTCTTCAAAGATCTTATCGAACGCCTCAAAGACTCTGGCTACACCTCGCTTGATTCTCGCAAATGGCTATATACTGTATTGCCATATAGCAAAGTTTCAGGTTCAGGTTTGTCAGAACAGCAGTATCAACAACTTATCGATCGATTGGTAATCAAGGCTGATAAGCAGATTGCGACCAACAAGGCAAATGAGAAATGGTATGATAATCCTAAACAATTTGTCTATGGTGGATACAATAACATCGCTTCTATCCCATCCGGATTGGTTGATTTCTGGAGCTCTGGCTATAAATCTGTGACTTGGCAAGGTTCAGAACAAGATAAGATTAAGTTCGCCCAAGGTAGCGCATCAGTCGGTGCGGCATTGGGCGGATGTGCAGCAGGCGGTAGTGCTGCTGCAGCTGTTGGAAGCGTTGTTCCGTTCTTTGGGACTGCTGCTGGAGGTGTAGTGGGTTGTGTGGTTGGTGCTTTTGGCGCCAAGACTGCGACTAATTATGGCTTTGCTGCTGTTCAACAGGGAGGAATTTTCAATCCTTTTGAACCTGGTAATCATAACGTTCTGTGTGGTCGTAGTGAGGCTAACTTTGCACATTGTGCAGGTTATATTGCTACAGAGCTTGGAACTGAAGGATTGACATATGCTAGAGCTAGCAAGCTTCTCAAGCCAATTGATGACCTTAAGAATCGTTCTGGCAAAAATTCGGTTAATGTATGCGCCGAATACTACAACACTGAATTGACACTGTTCAATCCTGATGCTATTGGTAGTCTGTCTGATGGAGGTAATCCATTAGAATTTGATTCTAATGCAGGTCGATGTAATAAGTACAATCTTCCTAGTGAAGGTGTAAGTACATCGGTCCAGGGTCAATCTGGTAAATATCGAGTTAAGCTTGAGTTAAAGAATAATGATGGGGTTAAGGTAAAACTGAAAGATGATATGAGTTCTAAAACTCGAAAATCTTTTGATGATGCAATTGCTGAATCAAAACTCAAAAATCCCAAAACTTCTAAGTTCACCTATGGCAGTTACCAATTCGATCACATCATTCCCGTTCACCAACTGATTAATAATCTTGTTAAACGTGGGATGACAATTGACAAGGCAGCCCAAGCAGTTGCAGATGCAACTGCACGGATCGCTAAGGGTTCTAAGAGCACATTTGATGAGATTGATGTCAACTCACCACAGTTTACAAGATTCATTCCTGCCGAGCTTAACCTCAAGTACAAGGTACAGGTTGATAAGTCATTTAAGACTCTCGATCCTACTGGAGTAAGAGTTATGGATGCTGATTTTCTTGTAGAAGTACTAAGAGATGCTAACAAGAAGATTCTTGAAAGTGGAACAGATGATATTTACCAATCTCCTTACAACATAGTAGATTCTAATCCAGAGTTGAAATAGTACTAAGTTTCTAAAAGTAAATATTTACTTCTAGACTACCAACAATTGCTCAACTCCAAGATCTATGATACAATAAGACCGATAGTTAATCTATCGGTCTTACTTATTGTTAAATTACAATATATACCACTACAACATTAACCCAAACTTATGAAACCAATTCCAAGAACCCATTATGATATAGAATTCCAATATTCTAGCCCAGAAGAAGATCAACAATTCGAATCTCTCTATCAATTAACGGGACATTACCCAGTCTATGCATACTCAGAATTCCTGGTATATGATAACCGATTAAGAGAGTTCGGTTTTACTGATTATGCTATTAATGAAGCTAAGAATATTCTTGGTGTAGAATCATTTGGGGATGAGAAGATG
>JAYUKV010000038.1:0-18140 GCA_043764135.1 bacterium
TTAATTTTTGTTGCCTCATCTATTATTAGTTTAAGTGAACAAGAAAGAAAGGTACAAAGTGAAAATGCTTTAAATCTGCAATCAATTCAGCTACACATCAGAACGAAAGAGCTTGAAAAATTAAGCAAAGAACTAGATGAAAACTACAAACGTTCCAAAACATATTTTGTTTCTCCAGTTCTGCGCCACTTTGTAAGATTAATTGTCGCCGAAGCAACTTACAATAATTTTATTATTGAAAAAATAGTTAAATCGAGATTGTCTGATTGCATTGAAACCGGAACGAATGCATCGCAAGTAATCGTTGATTATTCAACAAAGGACATTTTTGCAGGCATTCAGGCTTGCGCTGTTACAGGAATTCTTAACTCAGAATTGTATCCTGACAAAGTTCCAGAATTCAACAATGAGTCTGATGAATATTTGGCAGCATTTGCTTTTGCTCAACAAATAATGAAAATGAGCGATTATGATCTTATCAAGAGTATCATTTAATTGAGGAAAAAAGCTCTGCAAAATACCATTTTTAAACACCGTTTCTATAACGGTGTTTTATACGTTTTAATTGTTGACAAAACATGTTTTGTGTGGTAGGTTTATAAGGTATATTTCCTTTATTTCATCTTTAAAAATATGACTTCATTAACTTATAAAAAATCTCCAAGATTGATACTTAATACTATAGATCAATCAGTAATTTCAATCAGAAGAGTTTTGTATATCTTACTGTTATTGTCAGCATGTATAATCATAGCTCTATCAATTGTAGTTATTAACTACACCAAGGCTGATTATAATAAAATACCAAGTTTAAGAAGCTCTATACTATCTTATTATAACAAAGAAAGTTCAGTTATAACCGACAAGAATGGTAAAATATTATTCGACTACAGATCTAAGACGAAAAAGGAAAATCTAAATAAAAATGAAATACCAGAATTAGTTAAATACGCTATTTTAGCTAGAGAAGACGAAAATTATTACAACACAGGAGGATTTAGTTGGAAAAACTTCACAGGAGCAGTAATTGGATGTCTAAAGTCTCAAATATCAAAAGACAGTTCAGACTGTAGAGGAGGAAGCGGTATATTCCAACAATTAGTAAAAAACTATGATAACCATGAAAACCGCGACCTGGAAGCAAAGTATAACGAACTGCTTAGAGCACTAAAAGCATCAGAAGAGATTGATCTTGATGAAGCCCTTGCAATGTATCTTAATAATATGGACTTTGGTAGATTATCAAAAGGTATAGAAATGGGCTCAAAAGCATTCTTCTCCCATTCAGTAAAAGATGCTGAATTTAATCCTGCTAAGGCCTGTTTTCTGGCAATTATGCCTAATCAACCTACAGGATTTACCACTGCGGTAAGGAATCAAATCTCTGGAAATGGAGAAACAGATCCAAGACCAACATTTAAATGGTCTTATGCTAAAAAATTAATCGACGATTGCATTGATAAACTTGCAAGTTCCAAAATCATTTCATTTAAACCGACAATTATAAATGCTCAAGAAGCTATAAAATGGAAGAGATATGATATAATCGGAGCAGTATCAAGAGAAATATACGATCCTAACAACCAAGCTAAATACTATATAAGAGATTATATTGAAGAAGAATTATTAACAAAATTCAAAGATCAATTCCCTTCCCGTGAGGCTATGGAAAGCATGTTGTATAATCAAAACTATGAAATAAGAACTACCTTTGATATTTCCCTACAAGAAAAACTAGAAACAACTATAAAAGCTAACAAGGACAAATTAAATCAATCAGAGATAAACCAATTCTCATCAGCAGTTATAGATAACCAAGCATCAGAGTTATTAGCGATGCAAGGAAACATCAACTATGGTGAGAGTCAAATAAATAGACTAAGTGGTCAGTATGGATATATCCTGCCTGGTTCGAGCACAAAACCTTATTATTTTGCTTCAGTATTCGATCAAGGTTACAATCCAGCTACTGTACTTCAAGACGTTTCATACATTGACCCAGTAATCGGTAACTTAAGAAGCAACGATGTTATTGGAAAATATCAAGGTTTTGTAAACCTTAGATATGGTTTGCAACAGTCTATCAATACTGTAGCAGAACAAGCATTATACATTAATCAAGACGGAAATGATTTTGCATTCAAAAAAGGCGTTAAAAATTCTGTTGAATATGCAAAGAGCTTAGGACTTAAATATAAAGACGGCCAAGATCAATGCTTAGAGAAAATTGATATTTCTGTAGGAGCTTGCTATGTCCAAGGGTTATCGCATTTAAATTCTTTTGCTACAATTGCAAACCAAGGAGTATACAATGAGATTAGACCTCTATTATCTATAACTTTAAACGATCAAGATTTTATAACCACAGAATCGATAAAGTCTAAATACGTTACAAACAAGCAAGTTACAGATAAAGCAGTAAGCAATCAAATTATGAATGTATTGTCAGATTATAATGTAAGAAGAGATCCTGCTGGTTCAAGATCTCAAGATGCATATAATTACGAGATACCAGGCTGGAAAGATGAAAATTCAATAGCAACAAAATCAGGTACAGCTCAAATATTCTATGAAGGCAAAAACCAAAATGGTGAGCTTACAGTTATAGGTGGATCTAAGAATATCTCAACTTTATTATGGGCTGGAAGGGTTGATATTAATAATAACAAATTACCAATCAAATCAGGCTCTTCAGCAATAACTCCCTTATACTCTGAGTTAATGACCAAGTATCATGACGGTTTACAACCATCAGGATTCTCGAAAACAGGTCTAATTGAAGTTAAAGTTAACCCTACAACTGGATTCCTTTCAGACAATGGTGTAAAAGAATACATGACCCAAAAACAAATTGATATTCTCAAGTCATTAACAGTGAACCCAAATGGAACAATATTTACCAATAGAACTACTGTAATTAGAGAAGGATCATGCATTAAAGCTTTAAAAGTAATCGATCATTTCAGATTCGTAGAAGCTCAAAAAGAAGCACAATTAAACTTCGGAGGATCAGGATGCCAAATTAGTAATACTCAAATTCCAAATTCTGGTTTCAAAATTGATATAATCCTTCCTTCTTCTAAAATCAAAAAATCCGACAAAATTGAAGTAAGCTCTAATATAGAAGGAAAAAATGCCACATTAAACATAAAATTAATTGGAGCTCAAACTCACTCACTCAATTTTTATTCTAATTATAACAGTATTTCGTTAGACCTAATTGACCCAGGAACATATAGAATCCAATCTTCTATTAGTACCCCAGATGGAGTTACTAATTTTAATGAAAGAAGTATTGAGATATTAAAAGACTAGCTTAAAATAAATATTTTCAATATAATTCTATGAATGAAATTTTAATCAGATTTGCTTACTTAATATTTTCAATATTAGCATTTGCTATATTAGGATATTTTGTTTTAAATGTTTTATATTTTGCCAACAAAATGGTATATAAAATGTTCGAAAAGAAGAAAAAAAAATAAATAACCAAATTGGTTATTTATTTTTTTACATTTCCATTTTGTTTAATCAATTAAATCACTAATTTCTAACAATCTATTAAACTTAGCAACTCTCTCTCCTCTCGCTGGAGCTCCTAACTTAATAAACTCAGATTGAGATGCAACAGCAAGATCTGACATAAACGCGTCTGTTGTTTCACCTGATCTGTGCGATACAATAGTAATATATCCGTTAGCTTTTGCGTCATTGATTATTTGACAAGTTTCTGACACTGATCCGATTTGATTAAGCTTGATAAGCACACCATTTGCCAATCCTTTTTTAAGACCAACTTCTGCAAATCTTGTAGGATTAGTTACGAATAAATCATCACCAATTAAATGAATTTTCTTACCTAATTTATCAGTCATTTCTTTCCAACCTTCAAAGTCATCCTCTTGGAATCCATCTTCAATTGAGATAAGAGGGTATTTATTTACTAATTTACCATAGAATTCGTTTAGCTCACTTGGAGTCATCGCAATTTCATCCACTGTGTACTTTCCACCTTTATAAAACTCAGAAGCAGCACAATCCATTGCAAGATCAGCTTTCCCTGAATATCCTGCTGATTCAATAGAATTCATTAGATAATCCATAACTTCTGTTGACTTAGCAATTCTAGGTGCAAAACCTCCTTCATCACCAAGTGACACTGAGTGACCATCTTTTTTTAATTGTGATTTTAAAGTTTGATAAATTTCTGCAGCAGCTTGAACATCTTTTTCAATATTTCCAAGGTTAGGTACAACCATAAACTCTTGAATTTCAAGACCTGAATCTGCATGCATACCACCGTTTACTACATTACACATTAGTCTAGGGAATTTTGTAATTTTGTGATCAGCAAAATATGTTTTGTTAATAAATTTGAACAAATCAGTATTTTCAGATTTTGCAACTGCTTTGTGAGAAGCCATTGAGACTCCAAGAATTGCGTTTGCACCAAGCTCTGCTTTGTTAGTTGTTGAATCTAGAGCCAATAATGCTTTTTCTACTTCAAGGATTGAGTTAAATGTTTTACCTTCAAGTGAAGGAGCGATTGTTGAATTGACATTCTCGATTGCTTTGGATACATGCTTACCTTTAAATGCACTTCCGCCATCTCTTAATTCAAGTGCTTCATAAGTACCAGTAGATGCTCCAGACGGTACAGAAGATAAACCATAGAATTCTTCTCCGCCTTTTTCTACAACTACTTGAACTTGTACTGTTGGAAAACCTCTAGAATCTAATACGAATCTAGATTTTACTTTGTTAATCTTAAACATACTTAGGAAGTATATTTTAAATTTTATTTTTTTTCAAACATGTAAAAAAAGAAAATTGACAATTATAAATATTTCCTTTTTATTTCTAATGTTTCTTTTTTTGATGTAGGAGAAAGACAAAGTGAATAACTCTCTATACGTTCTAGGTTCTTTAATTACAGGTGCTACAATTTCAATTTTTTCAGCAGTACCTGCTTTAGCTGCTTTTAACCTTCCATATCGCCATGGGGATCTTCTTAATACCACAGATGCTCTCAACATCCGACACGCTCCTTGTGGTAATAAATTAGTAACAATACCTAAGAATTCAATCCTTATTGCAACTTCAGAAACTTCAACAAAATCTTGCCTCGGAGTTTCTAAATGGCGCAAGGTTAGTACTCATAATGGCACAACTGGTTGGGCAGCGGATAACTTTTTAGACTCGTTAAAACCAGTATATTATGCTGAAGGAGGACAAACACCAGTACGCGTAATTACTCAAAACTCAAATCTAAATATCCGAAGCGGCAGTCTAAAAGGTCAAGTAATTGGTAAATTTAAGCCTGGCACCTATGTCTATGTCGATCACTTTGGTGCTCAAATCACTGTAAACGGTAAGAAAGCTTATCCGGCTTATGTAACCGATGGACATTATGAAGGTTGGGTCGACGCTACATATTTGGTTAGTGAAGTTGGTCATTAATTGTTTAGTCAAGTTTCAATTTTTTTTAAAATTAGTTACTTTTATAAAGCCTAAAGGGGGCCCATCAGCAATGATGGGGTATTTTTATAAAATACACCCATAAAATTAAATACGGGTGAATTTTTTTAATTAGAAAGTTTTTCTTTGTGTTTTCTAACAAATTGTAAAATTGTGTCAATTGACTTGTGAACAATGACCTGCGGATCTTTATCTTCTTCTACATGTGCAAATGTAAAGTCAGGGCTATCTATCGAAGTTTCTAAAACATATTTTTTATCGTGACTAGACTCATAATCAAAGTTAAAGCTAATTGAATCAATTTTAATTTTGGTCTGGTCTGCTAATGGTAGCAATCTTTCTTGTATTTGGTTTTCAAAGTCAATCTTTGAGTCTGAATAAATCTTATCACTTGAATTGTGGTACCTAAATATATAATTGATTTCCATAAGGAGTGGCTAACTAATAAAAAGTTTTTTTGAATTAGTCAAAAAAAATATTCTCTAAAAAGAGAAAAATGTTTTAAATTATCAAAGATAAACTATCTATAAATCTAGCACAATCTAGATTCAAGGCTTGTAGAATTGGTGGAATTGAGGTGTAAAGCTCTACTTTTTTTTCATGTAGTTTTGTTTTAAATTGAACAAGTGAAGACACTTCTAAATACCACTCAATATCTCCAGTTTTGTCGATTGGTTGTGAGCCAGTGATTTCACACGCCAATAGGTAAAGCGGAGAAGTGATTTCACCACTTCGAACTTCTGATTCTGTTGTGCCAATGCTATTCTTGTAAGCCAGCAATGAATCTAGATTTAAACCCAATTCATCGATCAGCGGACTATCGATCACATTTAAACGGTGAGAATCTACTTTTATGGAAGTAGAAGCAGCTTGTGTGCCTGAACACAGCAATCTTTGATTAAAACTACATCTCACACCCAATAGAATCTCTACAATTGTTTTGTTCTCTAGAGAAACTTGTTTAAAGAAATAATTAATTACTTCTTCAAAATCAAAATCATCAGAACTTGCAACACTTGATTTACCCAACTCAAAAAGTCTATTAATTATGTCAATTCCATTATCATGCAAGGTTTTATTACAATAAATTGTAACTTGCTTTCCAATGTTAGATAGATTGGTATCAAGAACATCAATAATTGCTGGTGTGGAATTATCCACAATGTCATCTACAATCAACACCAATGCAGCAATAAAGACCTTTGTCATAATGTACTTATCGGAAAATGATAAGATTAGTTCTTTTTCATCGTAGCGATAGAGAGTGGTTAATGGTATGATTTTTAGCCAATTCTTAAACTCCACTAGCCTGTCATTAAAAATACCAGTGTGAATAGCATTTTTTTGAGTTATGCTATTCCAATTTTGAAGTTCAGAGCTGATCTGTTCAATGTAATTCATGGTTGTAAAACTCAAATCTACATATGAACTATTATCCAAGATATTAAATGTGTCAAAAACTTTTTATCTCTGCTTCAAAGGATTTTTATATTCTATTTTGCCATCAATACACAATTGTGTAACTTTTAAAACATAATATGTTAAATATTTTAGACCTAACAAATGAAGAAAAAAAGTACCAATCTTCACAAATCAACCTTATAGCATCTGAAAACTACCCATCATCATCTATATTAGAACTGCAAGGAAGTGTATGGAATAACAAATATGGAGAAGGTTATCCAGGCAAAAGATACTATGCAGGAAATCAGAACACAGATAAATTAGAAGAAGAGGTTATAAGACTATGTCTAAATGTATTTAATTGTGAAAATAGCTATTCTGTTAATGTTCAATCACTATCAGGATCACCTGCTAATTCTATGGTTTATTTGGCTTGTCTTAATCCAGGTGATACAATATTGAGTATGGACCTTGCAAATGGTGGTCACTTATCACATTTGCATACCACTTCTAATTGGAATAAATTTTTTAACCATGTATCATATAATATAACTAACGATTATAAGATTGATATAAATGATTTTAAATCAAAAATTGAAGAGTTTCATCCAAAACTAGTAATTATTGGTTTTTCTTCCTACCCTAAGCAATACGAATTTAAACAATTAATTACAATTGCACATCAAAATAATTGTCTTGTACTATGTGACATTGCCCATATTTCAGGTTTGGTTGCTGTTGGTGCTCACCCTTCACCGTTTGTTGGAGAGGATATCCAAACTGCTGATTTTGTAACAACAACAACTCATAAAACATTTAGAGGTCCAAGAGGCGCATTAATATTTGCAAAAAAGAACATTCCTGAATACTCATTTTTGGAAAAATCACCAATAGAACTTATCAACAAAACAGTTTTCCCTGGCACTTCCGGAGGACCACATTTTGCAACAATTGCTGGGATAGGCCGAGCAAGTCAAGAAATACTTGGGCAAGAAAATTACGATGACAATATTCCATACGATGTTTATATTAACAACATATTATTAAACATAAAAGCGCTCGAATCAGGTTTAGTTCAAGAGGGTATAGAGATTGTCACTCCATCAGAAAATCATTTAACCTTGATCAAACTACCTGACAACACTGACTCCCTTAAAATACAAAAGTTGTTAGAATCACACGGAATAATTACCAACAGGAATTTAATTCCTTTTGATACCAAGTCAGCATGGAAGCCTTCAGGTTTGAGACTTGGCTCTCCAGCCTTAACTTCTAGAGGAGCCAATGAAGATGATTTTAAAAAAATAGGAATATTTATCGGACAAATAATTAACGATAATTTGAATGAAGAAGAGTTCTTGTTATTCAAAACAAAACTATTTGAAGCAATTAAAAATCCCTTATACTTTGATTAGTATAAGGGTTGATTTATTAAGCTGTTACAGCTCTGAAGTTTTCAAGCAATGAAATAACGAGTATTCGTTGTGCTTGACGCTCTGCAGATGCGGTTAGCTGTTTGTTTTTAAGTGTAAAAAGAGTCTTAAGTTGCTCTACTGTTCTTGGGGTTAATCTTTCCCTTCTGAGCTTGACATCGACTACATTTTGAACACTAATAGATTCAGAATTTCTTGTCATATCCACAATATATCTATATCACATAATTTCACTTTTGGCAAATAATATTCGTACATTGTTATTCTTTTATGATAAAAACAATATATATAAAAATTTCCCACATTAAAGAATCAATATGTATTTTTCTTTAATATGAGGAAAGTGTTTTTAATTTATTTTTTTTACTTGTTGGATATAGCCGCATTTATCTTTATCTAATGAACAACCGATAAATGATGAGCCTCTGAATCCTTTTCTTTTTACGAGCACTCCATCACGACCGTTTGCCTTACATTCAGGACAAGGACCAAAGTTCACTGCCATAACTGTATGCTTATTACCGACAGCATATTCTGGACAAGCAATATATGGATTAAGACTAGATTTTGACACTCTTACAATTAGATCTTTTTTACATACTTCACAAACCTTACCAAGAGCTTGAGTGTTATATTCAGTTTGTGCAGCAGCTAATGCAATGTTATATTCTTTAAAATTCTTGGGAAACTTATGTTCTATATGTGTTTTACATTGAAAATAATCCCCAAATCGTCCTAATTTCAATTCCATTTCTGAGTTGCAGGTAGGACATTTTTCATCACTAACAAAAGTTGTAAACTCTTTTCTTAACTCGCCGACATGTTTCATCTCTTCTTCAACTTTTGCCTTTAGTGGATCCCAGAAGTATTTAATCGTCTCTACATAACCCTCTTTTCCATGGGCTATCATATCTAATTTATCTTCTAATGAAGCGGTTAAAGTAGCAGACGTTAAATTAGGTAAGAACTTATCCAGCAATTCAGCAATACTCATTCCAAGCATTGTAGGCTTCATAGCGCTTCCCTTTTCTACATATTCTCTATCATGCAATGTAGAGATAATTGTAGCGTATGTAGAAGGTCTTCCAATACCTAACTCTTCTAAGACTTTAATCAGTGAAGCTTGAGAATATCTAGAGGGTGGCTGTGTAAATTTTTGGAAATAGTTAAGAACATTAAGTGATAATTGAGATCCTTTTTTAAAGTCCATTCCTTGTGGTTTAACAGCAATCAATTCTGGAAATACTTCTTTAAATCCTGGCTCAACAGTCCAGCTTACTGAACCTGCAAATGTTATATCATTTGAATTGGATAATTCAATAGTTACACTCTCCCTTTTTTCCTCTTTCATCTGGCAGGCCATTGTCTGTCTCCATATTAAATCATAAAGCTTGAATAATTCTGGGGATAGCTTAGATTTTATAGACTCAGGTTTTAAGTACACATTAGTTGGTCTGATTGCTTCATGGGCTTCTTGTGCATTTTTACTCTTAGAGCTGTATTTCAACGGAGAGGCAGGTAAGGCTTTAGGGTAATCCTTTGAGATGATATCTCTAATATCATTTATTGCATCTTGAGAAAGGTTTACAGAGTCAGTTCTCATATAAGTTATTAGAGCTGTTGGCTGACCATCAATATCCACACCTTCATAAAGCTTTTGAGCTAAGGACATAGTATTTCTCGGCAACATTCCAAGCTTACTAGATGCAGCTTGTTGTAAGGTTGATGTTGTAAATGGTGGTTTTGGTTTTGCACTTAAATATTTTGAAACGAGATCTGAAATTAAATAAGTTTGTGGCTTAGTAATTAGCTGTTCAAAATTTTGAACTGCTGAAAAATCTTTAAGTTCGTCAACTTTTTTACCTTTGTACTTACTTAGGTTTAGATACAGACCGTCTTCAATTAAGGTATTATCATTGTCTTTTAGCTCTTGTAGGGTTGAATTGTTAATAACTAGCTTATCGTCATTATTCCTAAATTCTCCTTTAACTAGCCAGAACTCTTCAGGAACGAAGGCTGTAATTTCTTTTTCTCTATCAACTAAGATTTTTAGGGCTGGAGATTGAACCCTTCCAGCAGAAAGAGTATTCTTTCCCATAGACTTCCATAATAATGGGCTTACCTTATAACCCACTAATTTATCTAATACTTGTCTTGCTTTTTGAGCTTCAACAAGATCAATTCTTAGAGGTTTTGGATTTGCTAGTGCTTCTGTGATTGCTTTTTGTGTGATTTCGTGAAATTCTAATCTTTTGATAGTTGATTTATCTTTTATACCTAATACCTCAGATAAATGCCAAGAAATAGCCTCTCCTTCTCGGTCAAAATCGGTAGCAAATAGTATTTCTTTTTCCTCCTTTGCTAATTTCTTTAACTCTGTTACAACTTCTTTCTTTTTTGGGTCTATTTCAAATATAGCATTAAAATCTTTCTCAATATCAATACCGTTAATTTCTAACGGTCTTCCATCTTTGGTTTTTTTATCGTCACTAATCCGTCTTATATGTCCGACGGAAGCTTTTACTTTATACTTACTTCCAACTAATTTGGAAATTGTTTTAGCTTTAGCTGGTGACTCAACGATTATTAACATGTCAATATGTCTTACTCTCACAAAGACTCCAAATTGTCAAATATCAATCGCAAATATTTTTTGACCATAATAGTAAATTATGACAAATTATAATATAATTATATGGTAACAAAATCAAATATTGTATGACCCCAAATTCAAATCCCAGCAAGCCTGATAAATTCAAAAAACCAAAGATAAAAAAGAAAGAAGAGAAACTAAGAAATAGTGAAAGTGGAGAATCAAGACCGTTTATAGATCTTAGAAATGTTGGTCCAGTTTTACAACCCTTATTAAGGGTGATAAATGATGCCAAACTTTATGAAAAGAATGACCGACCTGCATTAGAAGCCCTATTAGCATCTCTTCAAGCTGCAGAAAATAAGATTCAGTTACACTCACCTGAACATGATAATGCAAAAACTCTTATTGAATTAATTAAAAGAGGTTTAAGCAGCGAAGAAAGCTTTGCTAAGTTAGATTTTGATGAGCTAAGAATCCAAGCACAAGCATTAATAACCAATGCTGAAACTGATGCAGAAACTAAAGCCAACAAACCCAAAGAAGTTAAAACAAGCGATTCATTAATCGAAGCACAAACTATATACAATTCTTTGACCGCTGATAAGAAGTTACAAGACTCTCTGATTCCAAAAGATGAATACACTGAAGCATACAATGCTACAATTGCAATAGTTAAAGATTTATCACAAGAAAATCCAAAATACGAAAATTATCCTTTTTTATTAAAACATTCATTGTTTAATTATGATTTGAGTTTGTTTTTGGATGCACCTGTTATTGCAGAAATTAAAAATGATTTTGCTCAACTATTAGATAAAACCCAATCTAATTATATTAAAGCAAGAATGCTTAAAAGCAAACTAGAATCAGTAGTAAATCCTATGATGATCGCAAAATTAAATGCGATTAAAATAGAATCAAACGAGAAAATTGCAAGAGATCATAGAAATATGCAAGAAAATTTTGTTCCTAAGGCAGAAGCAGAAGTTCTCAAAGTTCCACCTTCACTTCCATCTCCAGATTTACAAGCTGCTTACGTAGGCGCGCTCAGGGTACCTGGACCTACAACTCTATCTGATCTAAATAGACCATTAGTTAACCAACCTAAATGGCAACAAGATCTAAGAAATTTTGTTAAAAATAGAATTCCTAAAGCGCTGCAATTCCCAACTTTTAAAAGATTTTTACCAACTCTTAAATCACAAACAGAGCTTAATCTTAATACCATCAAGGAAATAGAAAGAGTGAATTTTTACAGGGTTAGAATTTCTGATATGATTAAAGATTACAAGTTCATAGTCGAAGCAAGAATGGGACACAAACTATCGAAAGCTCAAATTGAAACGATTAAACACGGTGACGATGTTCAAATATCTAGTATGGATATTCCTGAGCCACAACAAATGAGTAATCTACAAAAAATTATTAACGAAGAAAAAATTAATCTAAACAACGGAAGAGCAGAATATCTACAATCTACATCATTAGAATTTGCAATTCATAGTATTTATTTGTTACAAAACAAATTAGAAGAAATTACAGATGATCCTATTTTTAAAATTGTGAAATCAAAAGATGGCTACAATCCATTAGATAAAAATGATTCAAAACATTATAATATTGGCGCCAAAGAACAAAAAAGAAATATAGAACTCTTTCTTAGTGATATGAATAAGGGTCCACGTTTTATAGAAGATCTATACGAGAAGAGAAAAAATACAATTTCTCAACAAGCACCATCAAACGAACCAGTTACCAACCCAACCCAACCACCTGTGGCCCCAACCCCTAATACTAACCTATTACAAGAATTAGGAGAAGATGAAAATTTAACAATTACACCTGCTACTGGTATAGAGGAGAATCCAGATACCCAATACCCAATTGAAGAAAACACAAGTCAAATATCCAAAGCACCAGACCAAACAATTAACAAAGACTTCAAGGTACAAAACGAAACTGATTTTATAAATAAGTATTTTGCAAACCAAAACGTTACTATTGACTCAGCTTCTAGAAGACCGCCTCTAGGTAACAACCAGGTTCAAATGAGTTCAATAAGTGGAGTCGATGAAAAAGGCCAACCATTTAGAAGAGATTTATCAACTATTGTTAAAACAGATTTTGAGAATAAACTTCTTGAAGAGATTTATAACCACCTGCTAGGCGATAGAAGAGTAGAAGAAAAAACAGTTTCAATAAAAGACGGTAAAATCTCAAAATTAACAAATAAAATTGGTACAGTTAACAACCCACCAACTCAGACCAATTTAACTACCCAACCAATCAATCCACCCGCTCCAAAAACCGAAATAGTCTCTAATCCACCTACGTCTTCGGATAATGACGTAGAAACTAACGAACAACCTGAATATGCTAATGAAGCTTACTTCATTAATTCTCCAGAGTTTAAAAAAGATAATACAAAAATCTTCAGTAATTTGTTTTCAAAAGTTGAAAATAAGTCATTGTTAATTAAAAGTATTTCATCAAAAAATGAAGGAATGCAAGTAAGATTTACAGATTCTAATGATGAACACCAAGAAACAGACGTATTATTTACGAACTCAGATGCTATCAATATTCTTGAGCAATTCCGAATTCATAGTCTTAAAATCGAAAGGATGGGTATGGGACCAAAGATTGCAAGAAACAATATTGAACAAGTTTCATTTTTAATTAGAAAAGAGAAATATAAAGAGGAATTTAAGTCGTTTGAATCTGCAGTAGAATCATACACTAATCAGCTTAAGGAAAAAGGCTTGTTTACGGTGGAAGATCCGATTTCAATAGCGATTAAATCAGTGGATCCATTGGAATTAGATGTAATCGATATAAGAGGTAAGAGAATTGAAGATGTGGATACAATGGAAGCCTTTAAATCAAATTTAGCTTCGATAAACCCTGTATTTATCAATGAACTAAAAGATCAAAAATATAAAATACAAGTAATTAATAACGTATATAACAAATCCAATGATTTTAAATATCAGATAGAATTTGATTCTTTAGATTTATATGTTGATTATGTTAAACCATACTCAGATTAATAAAATTATTAAATGTGTGGAAGTCTAACAATGAACCTGTTTAATTAAGTCAAAAAGAAAGCACTCTATAATGAGTGCTTTTTTAGATTTTTGATCTCTGATTTTCAAATTAAAATTGAACTAAAGATAATTTTTCAGTAATCTAAATGTACCATGGTTCAGAAATCAATAGAGCTGGATCACCTGAATCTATCGCAAGTTGCAACATACTAAGTTGAACAATGTGTTTTAGAGGAAGGATTGTGCTTATGTCAGATTGAAATGAGGGTTTAGATTCATTACCTTTGTTATATTTGTGATCTAGAATAACCGGCTCACTGTACTTGAGAAACTCTAATGCAATAGGAGGGCTTATTGCATAAAATGGCATATCAAAGTAGGATGTTCCTACTTCTTTTCCATTTAAGATTATTTTGCTTTCTGGGTCCGGAATTCTAAGGCTAAAATTAGTTGTTCTGAGATTTTGGTAATCTTTTTCTTCAAATGAGGATTGATACGCTTTAAGCTTTAAGTCTTTAAATCTATCTAGTAAAATATTTAAACCTTGATCGCTTCTAAGTTGATTAGCAGTATATGCAGGGTTAGTTTTATCCAGATACCGTATATCAACTCCGTATTCTAATAGTTCAGTATCAAAATTAACCCCTTTTTCAACGCTCCTGCTTGGATTGAATACTTCCCAGTGAAACTGAGTTTTAGGATCTAACTCTCCCCATGTAAATTTTCTAATTAAATAATTAGTTATTGTATTGGCAAGGAAAGGTCTTTGATAGGAATTTTTACTTGCGTTAGCTGACCTGTTTTTACTGTATTTATAAGCTTGGTAGAATTCTTGAATTGTGCAGTGCATTCCAACTTTCTCTAATTTCAAAAGTTGTTCTTCTGTTGCAAGCATGATTATTTAGCCTCAAATAAATCTAATTATCGCTAGGGTTAATAATAGATCTATCATAGAAAAATCTAAAAGTCAATTGCCTGAGTACTCTAGAAAAAAATTTTTTTGACTTAACAGCTCATTTATGTCATAAATAAAGGCGTCATAACTTTATCTCAAATAGGAGGACAATATGACACAAGTTATCTCTCGATACGTATTGATTAAACCAAGAATCTGGTCCCGAATTGGAGGATATCAATTTGGCAATCCAATTATTGCACTCAATGGACAGTATGATCAGTATCAACCTATCAAGGTTGGTTTTAATGATTACGGATTTGCAACTTATAAAGAATTAATCATCGATTACTATTGCAGAAACCAAGGTACTTTTAAAGCCCGTCTAAAACCTGATGATTATGAACTAAGGGTTGTTTGCAACAAACATTTCAAGCACACTGAGAAACTTAGAAAATCAGATGTTGATATTATCGCATTTCACAAAAATGACTCTGCACCTAAAGACAAGCTATCATTTGTCTTAAATCAGGATGAATACGAATCGCTTATTAAAGGGTGTGATATTTACAACCAATGTTACCAAGAGAAAAAACAATCTTGGATTTCCAAAAAACTTTTTGGAATTTTTGCACCGCTTGCAGATGATGATTGTAATAATACTGATAACCATGTGGTTAATACCCAACAACAACAACAGACCCCCGAAGCCTCTAATTTTACAAGTGTAGTTTTGGATGCTGAGATTGTAGAAAGTCCACAATCTGTTTATGAGAAAAAGACAAACACTCTTGAAGCTGTCACACATTCAATTGTTGAGCCCAAAAACGCTACTATAGAGATTGTTTCGACACAATCAACCTCAATTGCAAATACACCCAAAAAAAGCAAAGCTAGTAAAAACAAATCATTTGCTTCGATGGCGTTTAAATCAATTGGAATTGGTGCGTTGGCAGGTAGTGCATTGTATTTTATCACTTCAACATCTAAACCGTTCTTACCTACTCAATCGCCAAACCAACAAGTTCAGAATTCTACTCCAGTAACAATAGACATTGTACCTAAAATTCTTAACAATGTAGACTCTGCAAAAGTAGTAGAATTTGATTCTGTTATGGATAAAATCGTTCCCCAACAAGAATCAGTCTGTAATTCCTTGAAAACACCACCTGACAAGTTAAATTATCAAGGTCAGGAAAGCTCATATTGGTTTAAAGTAGATAATGGTAAGCACTTAGAATGTAAGCTTAAAAATCTAATGAACCAAGTTTCTCGAATCCCTGATAAAAGCAAATCTGATCTCTTCAAGTCACAGAACGCTTCATCAGCAACCATTCTTTACAATCAATCATTAGAGTGGTATCGGTATTAGAATCATTTCATAGTTTTTGTAATTTACAACAGTAATCACAACAGTATTAGATCAAGGTTACTTCTAATACTCAACCGCTTCATTTTAGTAACCTAAGATACGATATCAAGTTTTGATAAAACCCTAGACAATTCTAGGGTTATTTTAAATTATCATAATAAAATTTCTGCGCTTCAATATCTGCAATATTCAATTCTGCACACTCTTTAACGACAGCTATTAGTATGTTTGAAGTACTTCCAGAAACTTCACTTGAATCGCATATTTTTGCAAGGGCAGCATATTGGTTTGCAACTTCTTCAAATTTCTTTCCATTATTTTTCAGACTTAACAACTTTGCTCTTTCAGCATTGAATTGTACAACAATTGCAGCCTCTTTATCTGTGCTTTGTTTAGCCTCTCCTGATAAACTATCATAATAAGCCTTCCTTCCTTCATCTGTATTGGATAAAACCAACTTACACTCTTCAAATACTTTTTTCCCTTCGGCTGTTACAGCCTTATCAAATGCTCTTTCATTACAAACAGAAGCAAGTTCGTTATATTGTTCAATTGCTTCATTGTAAGTTTTTCCATTTTTCTTTAATTCTACAAGTTTTGCTCTTTGAGTGTTAAATTCTTTTACTCCAGTGCTATCTGGACTAACAGCTCCAATAGATCCAATTGTATTAATTTTATCAGCATATTGTTCTGCACAGACCTTAGGGTCTACTTTTACATTTGCAAATTCTGATTTATATTTTGGATCGTTTATCTTACTACAATAATCCTTGATTGTATTAATAAGTGTATTCTTTTGGTCTTGGGACCCTGAATATTTATTTTCTGTTTTCATCTTATCATAAGTAGCCAAAGCAGCTGCAGCTTCTCTAGCCAATTTACGCTCAGCAGACTCACAACCAGAATTTATATTACAGTGATTAGACTCAGGTAACTTAAGAAAATTTACACTATTAAATGAATTATTAAGTATTCCAACAAGATTCCAACCGACTAGTAATAGAAATAGACCAATAACCAAGTTTGGTATTGTTTTTTTTATGGGGTCTTCTGCAGCTCCTGATTTAGTGGGGTCTAGTGAAGAAAGTCCTGACGCAGCAATTTTCAGTATTGCAGCTAAACAAGCCATTACAATAACGAATCTTAGAATATCTTGTATACAACCTTTTATATACTGAGACTTTTTTTCAGGTGTAATGGCTTCAGTAGAACTAGATGTTAAAACAGACAGACGACATCCAGGAAATATAACATTAGATTGATCTACAGGCTGATCTGCTGCATTTGTTGTGTTGTTGGCAGGAGTTTGGGCAAAAGAAACAAAAGAAAAAAAGAGTGTTATCAGGAGAATTGTTTTTAAGAAAACTTTAATTATTGGATACATAATCGAATTATACCTAATTTGTTCAGAATTATCAAATTAAAATATTAGTCAAAAATTAAATTATTTATTTCTTATGAATAGATGTCAGGTTTAAGTTTTAAAAAAATAAATATTTAATTTTAAAATAACCCCAAAGTATAACCTTGGGATTTTATGTTTTTTTATTCTAACAACTTTCTAGCATTTGATACAAATCTCGTAAATTAGACTCAATATGATCAATGACTGGTTGTGAATGTGGGAAATATTTGAAACAATCAATTATTGTGTACGAAGAGTCAATTGTGAAAGAAGAGCTACTAAATGTTAAATTCAATTGTGAGGACTTGTATTCAGGAAACATCGTTAGACATTCAATCAATCTTTGATTGTATTGTGGCTTATTATGGTGAACACCAATAATTACTGCAACATCCAATGCATATTTGTAACTCACCTTTCGCAACCAAACTCCAACCTCATTTTAGCCAGTTCTTCAAAAGATCTTTTTAAGGCTTCTAAATATAGTTTTGATTTTAATTGAAAGTG
>JAYUKV010000039.1:0-4836 GCA_043764135.1 bacterium
CAACTTTTTTTCTTAAATCATTACTATATCTCATAAATTTAAGACAGTATAGTTGATTAAAATTAATTGTCCAGTTGTGTTATGGGTTAGCTATAAAACCAAATAAAGATTTGATACTTAGTTATGATATCAATCAAATGAAGGGAAGGCATGGAGGGGATTATTTAGTCGCAAGTCATGATAATTGTTACACTGAAATGTTAAAACAAAACCAGTATTCAATTTTATCAAGACTGATGCAATTACCCAATTCTACACATCGAGTCGAAGAAATCAATGATAAAATTAATTGTTATAGTTTATAACTTTTAATTTAATTTGTTTTGGAAGTAAATATAGATACAATTCTGACAGGTTTGACACCTGTTATTTTTTTTGATAAATGTATTCTATGATTAAAGTTTTTATCACTACTTTACAGGTGTTAATTAGTCTTATTGGAATATTGTTAGGATCTTTCTTAGTGATGTATGTTGTTTTTTGGGTATTTTTCTTAGGTAGAAATTTCCTCTACAGAAGATAATTTAAAATTTTTATAATACAATCAAGAAATGAACCTGTTTAATTAATCGTGAAGAAACTGATTAAATCTAAGAAAAACGGAATTATCGGCGTCCCCGGAATTCTTCGTTTTTCTTTAGATGTATCAAGTTTCATTCGATTAATTAAAAAGGTTCAATACACAACTAGCAACAATCACGACCCCTGTCACAAGTGACATCCCCTGAATCTTTAGGGGAAATATTATGGGGCGCCAATAGATGAAATTAATTTTGCACCTATCTTTATATATTTATTTTTGATACTTACTATTTGGGTTTTTTTAAATTAGAATATACTGTTTATAAACGAAGCTATATTAAAATAAATTGACATTTAAGCGTTTTTACACTCATTATATCTAGATATATATGGCAGATAAATTACTATTACAGGTTAGTTCATTGCATAAAGCTTATGGAGATAAGATAATCTTTGATGATGCTAATGTCTCAATTGTTGAGAATCTTAAGGTTGGAGTTATAGGTAGAAATGGGGCAGGTAAGTCTACATTATTCAAGATGATTATGGGTCATGAAGAGCCTGATGCGGGTGAAATAATTAAGACAAATGAGCTTAAATTAGGATATATTCCTCAAGTAGATCCGTTCGATCCTGCTGAGACTATTATTGGCTTTCTTACTAGATACACTCACAGAGAAGAGTGGGAATGTGCAATTATGGCATCTAAATTCCAATTAAAAGGTGAGATGTTAAATAAACCAATAGGAGACCTCTCAGGAGGTTATCAAATGCGTGTAAAACTTACATCAACTCTACTATTCGAACCTAATTTGTTATTATTAGACGAGCCTACTAACTATTTGGATTTATCAACTCTTATCTTGCTTGAGAATTTCCTTAAGACTTTTAAAGG
This sequence comes from bacterium, assembly GCA_043764135.1. Taxonomy (GTDB): domain Bacteria; phylum Patescibacteriota; class JACMRA01; order JACMRA01; family JACMRA01; genus JAYUKV01. The sequence continues at coordinate 1,418 of JAYUKV010000039.1, forward strand.
TGGGTTTTTGTGTATAACACACGATAGAGAGTTTATAAAAAAGACTTGTTTACAGACTATGGCTGTTGAACATGGTGGAATTATGTTTCACCCAGAGTCACTTGAAGACTATCTTGAGTTTAAAGCAGAACAAGACGCACTTGCAGAGTCTGTAAATAAGAATATAGAAAAGAAGCAAAAGCAGCTTCAGACATTCGTAGATAGATTTGGTGCTAAAGCATCAATGGCTAAGTCTGCACAATCGAAGGCAAAAGCTATTGATAGAATGGAGACTAAAAAAATCTCAATCAATACCGCGATGGCTACCGTTAGAATGTGGATCCCTCCAGTAATCAATAGGGGTGGAACTGCTCTTGAGATTACCAAAATGGATATTGGATATCCAGGAAGGACTGTCGCAACAAATATCAATTTAATGGTTGAGAAAGGTAAGAAGATAGCGATTTTGGGAGATAACGGACAAGGTAAATCTACCCTTCTAAAGACTATCGCAGGTCATTTAGACAGATTGTCAGGAGATATGAAATGGTCCCAAGGCTTAAAAATTGGATACTATGCACAACATGTAAATTTGGCACTCAATCCCAAAGATACAGTACAATCTTACCTAAAGAGTAAAAAAGCTGACGGAATAGCAGACGATCAAGTTCTAAGAGTAATGTCTAACTTCTTATTTAAGAAAAATGATGCTCTAAAACCAATTGGAGTTTTATCTGGAGGTGAAAAAGCTAGATTGTGTCTTGCTGGTATGTTCTTATCAAATGTTGATGTGTTACTATTAGACGAACCTACCAACCACTTAGATTTTGAAACAGTAGAAGCCATGGGGCAAGCTTTAGGAGAGTTTAATGGTACAGTAATGGTAGTATCGCATGATAGAACATTCGTTAATCTTATTGCAAATGAAATATGGGAAGTTAAGGAAGGTACAGTTAAAATAATTCTTGGATCATACGAAGATTATGTTTGGGCCAAAGAACAAGAAGTGGAAAATGAATCTCAATCATCAAAACCACAAGAGACCAAACAAGTAAAATCACTTGATAAAGAGCAAAGAGTAAGACTTTACAATCTAAAAAAAGATCTTGAAAAGGCTAAGAAAAAAGTAGCCTCACTTGAAGCAAAATATATCGAATCAAACAACGATTCAAAAGTAAAGTCAGAGTTAGAAGAAGCAGAGTTTAAATGGTTAACTATCTCTAAAGAGATTGAAGAGTTGGAGTAAATAAAGGATTGCTAAACTATGGTATTTTAGAATATTAAAAATATTTTTAAAAACATTAAGTCTTCAGAATTTAATAGTTGATAAAATCAAATACATATGTAATTGTAATATTAGGTAAAAATTATTTATAGCGAGGCTGTATGTCTGATTTTGTGACTGATTGTGTTGTTGAAGATTTTGATATCGAGCTTGGTGATGTAGATATGTTTGAACATATCAAAGTTAGAGATTCTAAATTGTTTTTCAAAGAGTTTATTGAATATTCAAAAGATATTCATATTGACTCTAAGAAGTGGTGTATAATTATGGCTATTCTTGGATGTTGTAATTCTGTTATCCAGAATGAGGTTAAGGATGATTTGCTTGACTTAGGAAAGTATAATGCACAATACCAAGAGCAAATTAGACTTATTCAAGACTATTCTTCAGGAATTTTGGAATCAAAAAGAGAAGGGGCAGGAGCACTGTTATTGTTAGAAATTGTTAATTCGATTGCGCTAGGAATAAACACAATGTTCGAACAGTTTATCCTGCAGTTTAAAATTTCTAATTCATTATCATTATCTCAAGTAATGACTAAAATTCGTAAACTTTGTGATCAAGTAAAAGCAAAACAAAGTAAAGGATTTGGAGCTAATTTAAAGATTGATAAAAATCTTGATTGTCTCTACATGCTTGTTCACCCAATACTTAACGAGGCACATTTCCCATTTTTCTTAGGACTTCTTACGGATTCTACATTCGTATTTAATTTTATGGTTGATGGATATCTTCGAGAACTTGATTATGTAGCAACCACTGATGGATTTGTTAAAGATCCTGGTGATCTGAAAACAATTAGCTATTATAAACGAGAAGATGACATTGATTCAGATCTTTTTGTAGGTGATTTCAAAACCATTTTTGATTTTGCAAAGAGCAATGGTTTCTCACATTCAAGTCCAAGTACTGATTCGATAAAGAGCTATGTAGTTAACTTGCAATATTTTGTTGATAGCATTCTTCCTCTTTATCTTAACAGTCCACTGATAAGTAAAAGGTACAGAATTGTTACAGAAAAAGTTGAAAAATCTTACATAAAGCATTGTCATGAAGTACTTCAAGACTCGATTTATGCGATGGCTGTTAATAAGTTTGATGACTTCTTGGTTAATAATTTAGATGACCAACTTCTTGCTCAAGTTGTATCTAAAGTCAAAACAATGAAAGCTGGTAACATCAAGTCAGTGGGTAAGATTATTGGGCTTCCCAATAATTGGACTAAGATTTTAACCAACAACAATCTTCAGCAAATCATGGCTGATTTTGTTGAAATGGTTGATTTCTTTACCGATGATCACGCTATTGAAGTGTTAGAATTATCAGAAGAAGTAGTTGAAGAAGATGATACTGAGCTGTTGAGTGTTGATGATATTAATATCATTAGCGCCGAACTTACTCAAGTTCATAACGAAACAACACAACTTTTAACTAATTCTAATATTGTTTTTGATGAAAAAGTTTTTGAAACCTTAAGCTCTCTAAAACTCAAGTCAGTAAGTCGATTTATGGATAAAATCCATTTGTTGATTAACTCACTCGTTGAGAGCAAAGAAGACAATCTAACCATTCCTTCAATAATTCAATATGTCTCAAATCCTGTTCTATTTGACGGACAACGATTCATATCGCCAAAACGAGTAACTCTATTTACCAACAATGAAGATGGATTCTTAAAAGGCGATCTTGAATTTAGAGTCGGCTCAGCTCTTAGGCTTTTCCTAAGGTTGGTCGATGGACAGATCAAAGTCGTATTCTTTGGTAATCCCAAATACCACTAAAATACCCCCCTTACAAATTGTAAGGGGGATTTTATTTGTTTCAGTGTTTTATATTTCTAAGCATACTTTCTATTGTATTGTATTGTTTGATTATAATAAGCTCTTCCAAAATATTATTAATATTATTCAGTACAGACAGTCAGGATTTAATGAATTTTTTTTGACAATTACCACAACTTCTCCAAATTATAAAAACAAGCACTTGTTAACCTACAAGTAGCTGATTTTTATTAAAATAATTTTAACAATATTTATTTATATATATTAATATGAACAACACAATCAACGATTTAAAAGGATTTAACATAGTCAAACTATTTAAATTTACAATCCTTACTACTTCAATATTCCTAATAGCAATAACAACTATCTCA
>JAYUKV010000040.1:0-4758 GCA_043764135.1 bacterium
AATCAGAGTAGAGATCTAAAGTTGGTTTATCCAAAATCATGAACTATTATTGGGAGGTTTTGGTTTGTTGTAAAGTTGGTTGCGAAAGGTGAGTTAATATGTATGTATAAACTCTATAGAAGATACCAGAGCTTATGTGCGGTATGTTAAGAATTCTTGATAAATGTTTACCTAATGTACTTTTACCAGAACCTGCTAGACCATCGATACATATTACATATTGATTGGCTTGTGATTGGATAAGGTAAGAAATATCTATAACTGGTTTTATATTCAAATATATACCTGTGTTATTAGGTAAGTAATCATATATCATACGGTGTATATCTAAGATTGTATTAATAATTGTGTCAAAAAATAATACCCATACGGGTAATTATCTGGTGCGCGATAGAGGAGTTGAACCTCTGACCCCTTCTACGTCAAAGAAGTGCTCTACCACTGAGCTAATCGCGCATTTCTATAACTAATGTTATAGTATTTTTAAAAAATGTCAATTTGTTTGATCTTGTTTTGCGATAGTGTTTGTTGTATTTATTTAAAACTTTTTATTTTTTTAATTTATCAACGCCAACGTATATATATTCCCACGGTTCTGGGTCTGGACCCATTTTTTCCCCTCCAGTAGGGTATGATGGTACAAATCCAAATCGTTTAGCATTAAAATAGTTATCCTCACTAATCCATCGATAAGATTTTGTATCTTTAAAAGAAGTAAGGGGTATTCCATTTTCATTTATATCTATTGTTAGTCCAGTATGATGTTTTGATGTACCAGGAACTGATGAGGTTTTTAACACCTCTTCTATTGCATTGTCTACTTTACCAGCAACTATATCTTCTGCCTTACAATCCCGAGCCAAGAATTTACGACATTCTTGTTGGAGTCTTGAAGTAAAGATTGTTTTTTGCAATCCTTCGTCTCTATACCCTGAGACAAGCTTGAATACTACTCCGTCTAATGAACCTGCAGTAACCAAGTTCTGCAATTGTGATCTTGCTTCTATATTAAGGTCAAGCTCATTAGTTCCAGTTAGATCTTTTAGCTGGGCTGAAATCCTATATTTATAGCCACGCTCAAAAGCTAATTTATAAATTCTTTTATCTGCCTCTAAAGAATACAGGGTAGTATTTACTGGTTTTTCTTCAAGGGTAATCGTTTCATCACTAAGGTTAAGAAAATTAGAAGCTGTAAAAGTCTTTAATTGGCTTTTAAGTTTTAGATATTCTTCATTTCCAAGAGACTGTTTGTTAGTCCTTGAGGACAAAAACTTAGTGTTTACATCCTCTACTATTTTATTCATTTTATCAATTTTAGGTAAAAGTTGAAATGGAGTGTTAGTCTTTATTTCATCAACAAAAGCTATTGTTTGCTGATCTGTGATTACTAACTTATACGAATCCAAAACGTTTTTTAGATTGTCAGCTTTTGAAAAAAGTTCTTGGTTTTGATTTAGAATTTTGGTGTGTTCTTGAATGATGCTTAATAGAGGATCTTCAGACTTGAAATTTGCATTTTTACCTTCTATTTTTGCATTGTTAAAATCTGTTAGATCTTGAACAATTTTGTTCTTGTATTCTGAGTTTGATTTTTCCCAAGATTGAATATTATTATTTGCTTCCTTAAGCTGAGAATTATGAACTCCAAAACTATAAAACTTAAAATTTTCCTCACAATTTATTGTAGGTGATGGTATAGGTAGAGAATTGTAATCTTGCTTTAAAGTCTTGCATTTAACATTATCAGTATATTCATTAAATACATATAGCATTGATGTGATAAGTGTGCCGCATAATATTGTAAATAAGATTAAAGTGATCACAATTTTTTTATTTCCTATTTTCATAAGCTATTTTAAATGATTCTTGGTCGATTGATTGTATGTTAAAGTTTGTAGGTAAACCTGTTGCAAGTTTTGACAGTTTTACCCTGTCTTTATGCTTGTGTGTAGAAATATAATCTTCTATATAAGCATAGGTTGTTGCGGCTTGAAAAGAGTGCTTAACAAAATAAATAAGTTCCAAATTAGAGACTTTATCCTCTCTTAAAAATTTATCTATCCTATGCTCAAGATCTATAATTGTAGTATTGTTAGGCATGATGTTATCCAAAGGTGAGATTAACTTTTCAAGTACATGGTATTTGCCATTATAGACATGATTATTCTCGATTGGAACAACATCAAATGCAGATTGAACAATCATTATCTGATTCTCAAATCTTGAATCAGAATTACAGACCAAACACTCTTCATTGTTTTCTGATAGATAATTACAGCAAGGGCATTTTGTTACTTGTTGTCTTGTATCTATAAATGCTTTTAGGATAGCGTCTTGTATTGCTCGATCGGATAAAAGATAGTCTAAGACAAGCTTAGAAGCACCTTTTTTACCTATTCCAGGTAAAGATGCAATTGATTGAGTTAGGTTTTCGATTGGAGCTGGTAACATTTATGTAGTTATTGTTAGCTTGCTCTTATAGATTTGTCAATTAAAATATTATTGATTTTTACTATGTTATGAGTAATTTTTTTGATTTTTCAATTTTTATGGAGTTTTGGTTAGATTTTTTGATAATTTTGATTGTTTCCTTAATTATATCAGGATTGATATATTATTATAAGTTCATAAAGAATAAACCAGAATTATTAATTGATCTGGGTGAAGAAAAGTGGATAGTGTAGAAATTAAGACAGAAAAATATACCCGATTATGGGTATTGCTTTTTAATTTCTCGAGTTATAGTCAAGTCCTAACACCCTTATATCATTTGTCTTAAAAAGTTTAGACAGAACTTTATGACAGGTGTCTAAGCAAGTGGGGTACTTGGTGCAAGTTACCAAATCTATATGCAAAAAGCTTTTTTCAGGCCAAGAGTGGATCGCCAAGTGGCTCTCTTCAAGCACAAATACAACAGATATATCTTGTGGGGAGAATTGAAAATGTGTTGTTTCTACAACATTTAGTTGTAACAATGAACAAAAATCATTCATTTTATCAATTAGCACTGCACCATCAATAAGTGTACTGTCGGAAGTAACTAGCTCAATAACAGAATGGTGGATGATGGGGGTGTTGATTAAATGAAGGATCGGAACATTTTCAAAGATTTTAACTTTGTCTGCTTGGGATGTGTGGTACATTTGGTTTTCCTAGGGATTTACCATTGTAAGGTGGTTAATTAAAGTATTGCATTTTCTTGGTATCAAGTCAATTATTTTAAATTGATAAGTTTAAGCTTCGAAGTTTTCTTCGGATTGTAATTGATTCCAGTTTAGTTTTTCTCCAGTTACAAACACCACTCCTATAAGGGCAACTATTGAAATAATGAATATAAATACTGTTACTTTTTTATCATATGAGCCAGTTGAATATAAATATATATTGATTATAACTGTCAATATAAAAGCTATTAGTATTCCCCAACCTTGGGGAGAAGATGGAACCCAGCCTATACCCCATGACTTGTTTTTGAACCAGTATTTTTTCATATACTGATATGTATTAAAACATTAGACAATTTTTGACAAATATCTAAAACGGATTTTTCTGCAAATCAATTAAATTCTGATTAAATTTAGATGAAGAAAATCTAAAATGAAATTTTTGGTATTAGAGTTGAGACTTATTTATAATGTTAATATATTAATGTAGTTATATAAAAAGCTAAAAAATACCAAAAAAATTCCTTAACATTGAGTTAAGGAGTTGATAGTGGTTATTGATAACGTTTGAGTGTTTTTTCTAAAATCCATTCAAAATCATCTTCTGTATGTGCAAAATACTTTTTGATATAAGCACCATCCACTTTTTCAAGTAGGAATTCTACACCTAAGGGAGCTTGGTTTGAGTTACAATTTTTACCATAGTGAATATGGTTTTTCTTGACATGTAGCTCATAAGCTGAAACATCCTCAGATTCTGACTTGGTGCGAGAGATAAGTATATTCCCATCTTTGTCGTATTTCTCAGAATAGTTTGGATATTGAATCCAATGTTGATACATAGGCAACTTCTGCCCTTGTATTATAGCGTAGTTCTTATATCCTAGGATTTTACCCTTTTCATCATAGTGTGTATCACGGATTGCTGTATACGGTCCTTTTGACGGGACTTCTTCTGAAACAATTTTGTCAGTTTTCGCGAATTTATTATCTTGAAGTAACGCCATTTATCTTCTCCTTGAATCTATAAAAAGTGTAAGATCTGCTCTAAAATAGTATTAGATACCTATCTATTACATTCACTACATTATCTGTCAACAAATATTCAACAGTAATGTCTAGATAACAAGTAAAATTTAAAGATCAAGCAACCACCTATTTTTGCTTCTTTACTTCTGTAACGACGTCCTGCTTCAATTGTAAATCAGGATAATTTTTTCAAAATTGAGAACTGTTTGAGCGTAGCGAGTTTTCGAAATTTAAAAATTAACCGTTATCAATAACTAGGAAGTGAAAGAAAACAAGAAGTACTTTTGGTTATCTTTTGGTATCAAAAGTAACAAGAGATAAATTATGAATTATTTTTTTAAAGATTGACTTAAACAAAAAAATCAAAAAGTTATTCTTGACAACCAACCCCGATAGTGATAGTTAACTATTAGTAAATAACATGTCTTACCACAATTCTAACCGAACCCCTCCAAAACCCGAATTCCTACAACGAAGAAAGGACAAACCAAGAGACAAGGGATTCAAGCTTTTATTCAAAAAAATCTTGAGTATTAGATACAAGTTAAGAGAATATTTACCTCAA
>JAYUKV010000041.1:0-4753 GCA_043764135.1 bacterium
AAAAACTCACCAAAAACTAAAACCAAAACAAAACATATACCGTAGGGATGACGGGATTTCAAGCCTGTGGAGATCATGTAAGACTTATCATATTAAGATTAGCAACAATCAACGAAGCAGGAAGCCGGCACCATAATCTTTGATTTGGTGTGGGTAGTTCACTACATATCTATAATTTGGAAATATAATCTAACGTCGCGCCACCTCCAGTAGATACAAAATCTATTTTTTCTTTTTGTTTTGATGTAAGTAACGCTTCAGTATCTCCTCCACCTACCACAACAAATGTATCTGTTAATTCTATCAATTGCTGAACAAATTGATTAGTACCATAGTCCAAAGTAGGTAATTCAACTTGACCAAAAGAACCGTTCCAAAAAATTGTTTCTGCCTCTTTTACACTATTACAAAATATATTAGTCGTTAAACTACCAATATCTCCAGCGACAATTTTTCCATCTGTAGATTTATAGACCAAATCAATTGGCAGGATTAATTTTTCTTTGTATTTAAGTAATAGTTCTTTGACTTCAATTATAGAATTTTCATCGATTGGTGAATCAAAAAGAGGTGGAATTTTAGAACCTAAAGATTCACTAACCTTAAGAAATGTAAAACATATCATACCTCCTAAAAATATTTTATCAGCTTTTGATATTAATTTTTTTATTATTGGTAATTTTGTTTCTACTTTTGCTCCTCCCATATATATATAAAATGGCTTCTCAGGTGACTTTAATTTGTTTAGATTTTCGATCTCAAGGTCATATCTTATACCTTTGTTATGTGGTAAATACTTTGTAATTTCTGTATTTGTAACCTCTTGTCTATGACTTACAGAAATAGCTTCATCTATAAAATAATTGCCTAGGACCGCATATTTTTTGCCCAATTCATTTCTTAGAGCTGTATCATCACAATTTTCGTCCTTATTAAACCTTGTATTTTCAAGAATAAATAATCTTTTATCTGAATTTGAAATTATTGTTTTTGCTTCTGTAAAAGAATCATATTGATTTACATATTCCAACTCCTCATTTAAAATATTTTTTATTGTTGGGACTAGGTTTAAGGTCGAAAATTCAGTCTCGTTCTGCAAAGGCCTTCCATAATGTGTAATTAACACTACTTTATAACCTTGAGATAGTACATTTTCTATTGTATTCTTAGAAGATTCAATTCTGTAAGTATCATTGAGTGTTGAGATATTATAATCTACTCTTATTAAGACTATAGAATTGTCAGGAAGGTTTAGTTGAATCATAATTTGTTTTGTTCCAAAGTAAAAAAATTTTAACTTATTTGTCAAATTCTATTTCTTATTCTTTAATAACAATATATATTGTTTATGACTAAACAAACAAAAGGAAAAATTGCATCACTAATAATTCTACTAATAACAGGAGTTCCAATCATTTATTCATTTGCTGATTTTTATTGGACTAGTGTAAAAGGTGTTCAAGACGATACTAGAAAATCAGGTTTAATTGGGGTACCCAATCCTTTTGGCACTATTCAGATAACAAATCCCTTAGATTATTTTGGTACAACCAGCAATGTAACAATTCAAAAGAATGAAGATTTGATATTGTTGGATAAAAAAACTCCCTCAACAGTAACAAAAAATGAAATTCCCAAGTCAACACCAGAAGGTGGTGGTAATCAACTTATTCCAAGCTATAACACACCATTTAAAACTAAAATTTTCGTTAAGAATCAACAACCTGAAGCCGTTGGAAATAATTTTTTACATATGAAAAATTCATATGATTTAACAATTAACAAAAACACAACAACTGTATTTATATCAGCTATTGATCCTAGGCTTGTAGAGGATAGATCAATTTCAATTAATTATGACTTAGCAAAGAGATTGGGGTTAGAGCCAAAAGAAGGCACCTACGAAGCAAGTGCGATTAGAAAAAAATAACTAAACTTATTACCATTCTATGGTTTTATAAATTCGTTCCAAAAACTACTATAAGAGACCATCCTAATTCCTTCTTTACAATCTTCTACCGTCCAACCACCATCTACTATAACATTTTTGATTCCTTTTTGTTTGACTAATAATAAAGATTCAAGTTTTGTAGCAGGTAATAGTTTTTGACCGCTTATTCCTGCTTTAACAGTCATTTGCAATAATTTATTATTGTCCGATTTTGCTAATTCAATTTGATCAATGTCATACCAATGGAAATATTTAAATTTAGAAACAAACATCTTTTTGTCTGTATTAGCAGGAATATAGAACTCTAAATCATTTTTTAAATCTACCAATTCCAAAAGTTCAAGATTAAATTTTTCTACATCATCAAGTAATCCCATAAAATGTACTGTTGCTTTCCAATTAGAACCAAATATAGAATTAATTATTTTTATATTTTGTTTTAAGCTTAGTGAAGACATAACAGATCTATCTTTTGCAAATGCTGGATAGACAAGATCTATATGTAACTCTATAGACTTTTGTTGACTGATTCGTTTAAATTGTGATAAGTTAGATTTTATATACTTTAATTTCAATTCCAATTGTTGTTCAGAGTACTCTAAAGTAGAAGGTAATACTGGCATATCGCAGTAATCTTTTACTCAATGAACAAATTGGTCAATAGAAACTTGAAACCTTTTAGTAATTGACCATATATTATACATAAAGTATAATAAGGTCATAGATAACAATCAGTTAAAAAAAACAAAAATTGCAATGCACCCAAACGATCCTAAATTTCCATTTGAACTCAAACCTAACATCACTTATCTAGGTAAAGTTCAATCAAGAAGTGAAACAATAATTTTTGGTATTCTTGATGAGGATAGGCGTAAGCATATGTATCTACTTGGTAAGACTGGTATGGGTAAATCGACCTTCTTAGAAAACATGATTGTTCAGGATATTTATAATGATAAAGGTTTGTGTTTCCTGGATCCACATGGAGATTCATCAGAATATATTATTAAAAGAATTCCAGAAAGAAGATTAAAAGATTTAGTCTATTTTAACCCTTCTGATCTTGAATATCCGATTGGTTTAAATATTTTGGAACCTACATCGGGTGAAGATCCATATTTAGTCGTATCAGGATTAATGCAAATATTTGCCCATATATGGGCAGGTTCATGGTCATCAAGAATGGAATACATTCTTTCTAATACACTTTTTGCTTTATTAGAGGTGCCTGGATCAACTTTGCTTGGAGTTGTTAGAATGTTATCAGATAATGACTATAAAGAGTATGTAATCAGCCATATTAAAAACCCGACAGTAAAAAACTTTTGGGTAAAAGAATATGCTGCGTTTAATGATAAATACAGAACTGAAGCAGTAGCTCCAATCTTAAATAAAATAGGTCAATTCTTCTCTTCTGATATTACACTTAACATGATGGGACAAACTGTTTCAACCATTAACTTTAGAGAGATCATGGATGATGGTAAAATTCTAATCATGAACTTATCAAAAGGTAAAGTAGGAGAACAAGCAATTGGTTTGATCGGTTCAATGATTATCACCAAGCTGCAATTAGCAGCCATGAGTCGTGTGAACATGCCAGAAAGCGAGAGAAGAGACTTTTATCTGTATGTAGATGAGTTTCAAAACTTTACCACTGAATCATTTGCAACTATCCTGTCTGAGGCTCGTAAGTATCGATTAGCCTTGGTCTTAGCGCACCAATACATTAAACAATTAGAAGAATCAGATAATGAAAAAGTTAAAAATGCTGTATTCGGTAATGTAGGTACTATGATGACATTTGCTATTGGTGCAGAAGACGCAGCCAAGATGGAGTTAGAATTTGAACCGGTGTTTACAGGACAAAATTTGGTTAACTTATCTAAATTTCAAATGGCTTTAAAATTAGGTATTCAAGGCAAACCTTCAGCCCCATTCCTTGCCCAAACTCTATCCCCTATTCTTCCAGATGAAATAATGTCTCTTGATAGAGCGATTGAAGTTTCTCGTAAGAACTGGACTGTAACAAGAGAAGCTGCTCAAGTTCAAATTATGGCATGGATGACTGAAGAGTTTGGAGATCCTGAAAAGAAGAATAAGAAAAAATCACAATTTTCTCATTTAATGGGTGGTCCAGGTCCTGAACGACCAGAAAAATCAGATGGAGGTAACTCAGGTAATAATCAAGATTCTAGACCTAGAGATGACAGACCACCGCGCACTGATCGACCACCAAGAGAAAACGGAAACCAATCCAACTATCAACAAGATAGAAATAACAACCAGGGTAATCGGGACAACAATTACAGAGATAATAATTCTAATAATAGAGATAGATCTGAAGGTAGAAATAACGATAGACCGCAAGGTAATAATCGTAATTTTCAATCTAATGATAGACCACAAAGAGATGAAAAAAGAAACGAAAGAAGAACTAGAGATGAAAACAGATCTAAGCTAAATGAAAGATCTAAAAGCGAATCCCAATCAAATCGAGATCAAGATCTAAACCCATTTAAACAACCTTCTCAATCTGTAAGAGTAAATCAGAATATTTCAAGCTCTGGACCTAATATTAATGATAAATTAGCTAAGTTATCTTCAATCAAATCAAATATTCAACCAACCAAACCACCAACAACTTCAGATAAAGCAGATAAACTTTCAATGTTAAAAAAGAATATAAAAAAAGAAGATGTATAATCCAGAACTGTCCCGCTAAACACGGGACAGCTTTCTTTTACACAATTAACCACCTTTAGGTGGTTAATTTGCGTTTATATTTTTTATTTAGTTAAA
>JAYUKV010000042.1:0-4744 GCA_043764135.1 bacterium
GAACTAAATGTTATTCAAAATCAAAAGAGATGCTAGAAGCATCTCTGAATCTTGTTATTAACAAGTTTAACATTATCTATTCAAGTTAAGCAATGCCGTTTTTTCATATAAGTCAAAATATATTATGGCACTGCTCTTACATCTTTTTTATCTTTATCTATAATCAAACCCAATAGAAAGGTGAGCATTCTTTTCTTTATTAATATGAATAATAGAAAATAAAAAGATAAAGGGGTAATGCCAAATTACCAAAAAAATAATACCCTTCTTCAATATACATCGAAGAAGGGTAAATTAACAACGTGACAACTCATTAATCATTTCCCCAAAAATGTAGGTGAAATGAAACTTTCAAAATGCAAGATTATACTACTTGCAGAGTCTAATTCCGAATAAACCGAAAATCACTAACTGAAACGAAATTGCAATAAATTGCAAAGCGTTTATTTCACTGAAATCTTTCAGTTCGATTTCTTTTTCAATCATTAGCTTTTAACCCTCAAATTGTTTAATTTATCTTAATAATAGCACATAATTTGCATAAAGTCAACAAATTTAACTAACCTTTTAATCTCCATTAATATGGAATAATCAAATTATAAAATGATACTTTAAATTCCAATAAATTATATCTAATTGGGTATAATAGAATTGATAAAAAAATAAATGCTAGTTATTATTTATATATGTTAAAACAAAGACTTGAAGCATTGGCTGATGCAATGTTTCCGATAATAATGACACTTCTTGTTATCGAAATAAAAGTGCCAGAGCATCTTAAAACCTTTAGTGAAGGTAAATTATGGGATGAGATTCAACACACAGGTCCTTTATTTTTTGCTTATGCATTGAGTTTTGCAATACTTGTTAATCTTTGGTTTGGTCATGTTTTCCTTTTTTCAATGATGGTTAAGTCTGTTAATAGAATTGTTGGATATTTACATATGTTATTTTTAGGTGTAATTTGTTTGCTTCCATACTCCACCCATCTGCTCGGTCAATATCCGACGTCCACAGTAGCAATTTCATGGTATGCAATACATATGTTTATTATTTACGCCATGTTTGCGTATTTGAGAAATAGAATACTGTATGATGATGAAATTGAGAATAATACTTTAATGGAAGCAGGGCTAGAACCAATTGATTGGTGGTATGGTAGTATGAGGATATATATGAATTTACTATGCTCTATCTTGTCTATCATTTTAAGTTTTGTTAATCCTTATGCTGCAATTGCTATAATTGTATTTACAACTGCTGTTCAAGCTATCCCTGGTCTTATGAAGTTTTTATTACAAGTTACTGGATTGGAGTATATTCTTTATAAAAGAATATATAAATAGTCTATTCATACAGTAATTCCCAATAATACTTTTCAAAAAATTATTAAATTGCGAACAACTCTAATAAATAAGAACCATTTTACATGGTTCATTTTTTTAAAAAGGTTTTGGAGCTTTTAGAGTTTCATCTATTCCCATAATTTCCCCTTGCATAAACAAGAGTTTATAATTTAGCTCTTCTAATTTTGTCATTAGTTCTTCATGAGATGAAGAAGATTCTGATGTTGCAATTTTAATAGCTCCAAGAAATGTCGCTTGAGAAATTACAACAAATTCTGGACTATCGCTAAAGATTGATTGTTTTGTATTGAGTTTTTTAATTCGATTTTGAATCAACCAATACATTACTGCAGCTGAGGAAATACCACTAACTGTAGCAACACCTGCGGTCCACAAGTACCACAGTAAATACTCATTGTCCATGTTATACTCCGGTTATAAAATAACAGCAAAAAAATTGCTGTTAGTAGATTGTTACCTCACACCGCACCACTTTGGTAAACTTATCTAACTATCTTTATTTAACAATAAAACTAACAATATGTCAAAAAAAATCCATAACAATGTTATGAATATTCATTTATAATTTCATCAAATTTATTAAAAAATATTGTCTTATCAAACAGCTTTGATTGATTAATACAAGCTTGTTTCATATCTTCTAAGTTTTTAGGCTCAAGACTTCTTATTGTTGATATAATCTCTTGTTGGGTAACATTCTTTGACATCAATATTCCTGTTTTACCATCAATGATAGACTCTATAAGCCCTCCGTCTTTAACTCCAATAACAGGCTTACCACAAGCCATAAACTCTAATTGAGTTATACCAGCATCTTCATCTATAGGTATATATATCCCTGCGGTACAAGTTGCCATAAGTTCATCACGCTCAGCATCGCTAACCCTTCCCTTAAATTCAATGTTAGTAATATTATTATTTAATATATATTCTTTTACCCACCCAGTCATTGGACCTCCAGACGTGATTACTAGTTTTTGTTCTGGCATTTGTTCAAATGCTTTTACTATAATATCAATTCTTTTTAATGGTTCTAATCTTGCATGAGATAAATAAAAATTTTTCGATGGTTTATTGTAGAATTTTTCTGTCTCAACTAGTGGGAAAATCACCTTGTTTGCATCAATCTTACAATATTTCAATAATCTTGATTTGATATTTTCTGAGTTAGCAATTATTACATCACATGATTCAAGTGCATTATTAAAATTCCATAATACTAACTTAGTAAATAATGAGAAGAAGGGTTTGGCATACCATTTTAAATTATTGTATGTACTGTCATATTGATCAGTAAAGATACGCGGAGGTGTGTGCACATATGCTATTGTTTTTATATAAGGGTTTATTTTTTTAACTCTCTGAGGTACGAATGCAATATTTCCAAACGAAAAAATTACAATATCATTTTGAGCCAAATCCCTGATTTGTGGAGATAATAAATAAGCAATTTGTCTTTTAATATACTTCCAACCTTTCACTTGGCTTTCTTCATGCAAATAGTGCCAATTTGCCTTACCCAGATCCTCCGTGAAGCTATCAGTACATTTTGAAGGGTCCCAACCATCAAGATCAATAGCACCACACCAAAAATCAGCTCCAAGATGTTCTCTTAATTGCAGCATCAATTTTTCACCCCCACCTTTACAATGTGAAAGTAAAAAATGGTGGAAAATGGCAATTTTGTTTTGTTTCATTATTTAATGATTATAAATTTTATTTTATTTATCAAATTGTATTTCGAACAGTTAAAGTAAAAGTTAAATAAACTTATAGCCTATTCATCTTTTAATTGTACAAAATAATCGAATAAAATTTATCTAGATATTGATTCTGTTATTTATCTCTTTACCCAATGGTAAAAGATGAATAATAAGAGCGATATATAGATAAATTTGTAGATTAGTTTGTACAGTTAAAGGGTGAGCCGGCTATTAATTACTTACAAATAAGTAAATGACTTCGTATAATTGCCAAAGCTTATAAGTTGTTATATACTTTTTGTGACTTATGTTAATTGCTAATTACCTCTTCTATTCATCTCTTGCTTTTCAAGCAATGATTAATGGTTTCTTTCATCTTAATTGGATCAAGCGTCCTTTGAGAGTTCCTAAATTGTTAATAGGTGCGTATTCGTTTGCATTTATATGGTATATTACATCCACGTTATACATTTTTGGTAAAACCAAACTTAATACTGATATCAACGTTGCATTGGTAGATAACATTGCATTGTTAAGTATTTCTACTTCATTAATTATTGCTACATATTATCTTCTTACACTTAAACCGGTATCACTTCCTATGAGTAAGGATGAAAATAAGGTGTTTTTTGTTTTTCCTATTCATTTAATAATGTATATTGCACTTATTGTATTCAGTGGGGTTTTTAACTTTGTCTTGAATTTATATATTTAAGCTAGCTTATCAATATATCAGAATATAAAACAAACCTCTTTTAGAGTAGTTTCTAGTAATACTTTAAGTATAAAAAATGCCTAATAAATATCTCGCCTTTTTAAAGGCGAGACTTAAGTAACTTAGTTAGTCATCGATGGTTCATGAATTACTTTTTTTCTGTGCAAAATTTAAACAATTCAATAATAAATAAATCACGATTTGCAACTTTGACACCGTCAATAAAGTATTGATCAGATTCAGTATCAAAAGGATTGGGTACCACCTGAGACATTTTCACAACCGAGTCAACCGAATACACAGATCCATCCACTTTATGGATTTCAAATTTTTCAAATTTCCTTGGTTGTTGTTCCTTTTTTTCTAAATCTTTTTCTAATGCAGTTACAAAATCTGACCAAGGGTCATCATCTGTAAAAGCATCTTTAAAGATAGAACTCAAGTCACCAAATTGCGTTTTTTGTTTCAGATCTTGGGCTTGTTCTTTGATTTTGTTCCAACCATCAGCTGCAGCTTCAACATCTCCAAAAGGTGATTGTATCTTACTTTGCGCCTTTTGGTCTGGTTTAGATTCAGCTTTTGGCTTTTGATCAATTTTCTCTGCTTTTACTTTGTCTCTTGCTGCTTTTTCTTTGATAGCGTCTTGGGCGATTTCGCCTAGAGCATCTGCAATATCTTTACCTGTAATCACTTCATCTCCAAGTCGGATTTGAAAATTTTCAAGGTCAACATCAAATCTAAGCCGATCAACTGTAAGACTGATTTTCATCACAAATACCTATGTAGATAGTTAACTATTAAGTGTATAACATAAAATTATAAAAAACACAAGTTTTATTTTAATTTGTTATATATTTTTGGAATTTTAGCCTATTCACCTTTTAATTGTACAAAATAATCGAATAAAATTTATCTAGATATTGATTCTGTTATTTATCTCTTTACCCAATGGTAAAAGA
>JAYUKV010000043.1:0-4603 GCA_043764135.1 bacterium
ATATCCCAGCCGTCAATTTCTACGACTTTGGGTTGGTTTCCATTATTTGGTATAGCCTTCTGCCTTATTTTTTCATTTATTTTTTCAATAAAACATTTGAGATCCTTTTTGGTACTTGGTGGTTGTCCAGCTCCTACAGGGCATGTTGCACCACCTGAAGTCAAGATCAATCGATTAACTAAATTAGTTGTCATTATTGAGCTAGTCAATAGCAGTGGCATTCCTACAAAAATTAAAGCCACAGTAATGCAAATCCTTGTTAATTTTTTGGTTAATCTACCAAATGTATCATGGTTGTTTTGGGTTATTAAAACCTCGATGCCTGTAATAACTACCATCAAAACTAAGATTGGAGCTACAATTCCAATCAAAATACTAGCGTACCTGTATGCTGAATAAAATATACTTGTGTTAGCTGTAGAAGCAAATTTGATTGTACTATTTTTGTTGACAATTGGCTCAAAAGTAATTCCAGAATTATCAGTCGTGGCATGTCCTAAGGGGTCAGCTGTGTTAGCGACATAGTCTTCAAAAAAATCCCCGATGTAACTAAAGAATCCACTATATGATTCCAAATACATACTTGTCGCCCTTTCCTTTCCATCTATATCCGTTGAATCAACACCTTTAACAGTGCCTCCACCAATAGCCCGAATATTTCCAATATTACCTTGGATAGGCTGGCTTTGTGTAGAAATGTTTTGTTCAAGGTTTCTCTCAATAAAGACTTTGAAAGACAAAAAACAAGATAGTCCAAATATGATAAAAACCGTAAAGAGTATAATTACGGCTTTGAACTTGTCTTTGATATACAGCTGTTTGATTTGAGAAGAAAAAGTTTTGATTGGTTGCAATAGAACGTCATTTCCCAATAAATATCCTAGATTTATTGTTTTATCCATCGTTTCTTTAATTGACATTGTTATAGTTAATTTCGATTTCTACTTGTTGACAGCTGTAAAGAAAATTCCAACTAAGGTCGCAGCTAAAAATACTACTCCGCACCCAAGCATAATCTTCCAGATTCCAGACTTAGCTTCTTCCATCGCACGGTGAGAATCGGAACTAGTCATAATCTTAATCCCGTTGAGCACTAAAAACACTACTGCAATTCCCCCAGCAAAGTACTGGAGAGTCCTAGCTCCCATCGAAACCAAATTGTCAATCTGAGTAAATTTGAATCGCTCAGTTCCAAGTACAAATTCATCCGCACCTGCTGCGTACAGAGTGATGGTATTAGAAATGGTGGCTAGGAGCGTGAGAATTAATAATGAAACTTTGGAAAATAAATTTGTAGGTGTATTTTTTAGATTTGGATTAGACATTGGATAAGGTTTGGATTAAGTAAATATATTCATTAGACAAGAAGCTGACAAAACTAAATTTTGTTAATTAATAAAATCTTCTAATTAAATTATTCAAATAATACATTAATAATTTTAATTTAGTCAAGAGCAAATGTATATATTTTTATATTAAGATAGTTAAATTGCCTATTATTTACGATATTATAACTAATCAATCAAAAAAATAAAATTTATAAGTTATAACATAAAAATTAGAAGTTAAAGATAGTTAAATCAAACCTGATACTTGTCAAAAAATTGAAATCGCTCTATGATTCTATAATGAATTTAACTAAAAAAATTAAAACTTTAAAAAATACTGAGATAGCAAAAGAATATAACGTGTCAAAGCCTACTGTAACTAGATGGGTAGATCTATCAGAAGATGGTAAGTATAACCTGCAATTAGACAAATCTGGCAAAAAAGTCAGTGTTATTGATAACGAACACAATCGAATATTGTTGAGGGAATTATCCAAGAATGCCATCAATTATAAGACGGAAGATAATCTAAAAAAAGTTGTAGTAGATCCTAAATTGTACGATATTTTAAATTATGAAGAGTTGGTTGAAGCGATAAATGGATTGAGATACTCGAAGATGGTAAATATTAAATATTTTTATAAACACGCTAATTTTTGGAATAAATATTATGCTGCACAGTTACCAGTATATTTTGATATTACTAAAATAAATATAACAAATTCAATAAAAGATATTAGTTATCTAGTTGATTCCCCTGAAATTAATCTAATTGATATTGGAATTGGTACTGGACATCCAGCAATACATTTAATTAGTGAACTGCTTAAAAAGAAAACTATTAAACAGTATATAGGTATTGATTTGAGTGATGAGATGCTAGAAATTTCTAAACGAAATTTGGATAATGCTTTTCCTAAGCTTTCTAAAAACTTTTATAAATCTGATATTGAAAAAAGTAGGCTAGGCACTCTATTTACTGAATCCATTGGAATGCATGAAAACAGTCCTTCTATAATTACACTTTTGGGGGGCACTATTAGCAATATGGAAGATCGTATAATAGTTTATAAACATATTGCCTCGCCTATGAAAAACTCAGATCTATTTATTTTTGAATTTACTGTAGATTCATTAGCAAGTAAAACTGAAACTAATTATGTTCAATTAGAAGGTTATAAAGAGAATGACGCTTGGTTGTTAGAAGCAATTGGAATTGATGTTAAAAACTGTGAGATCATGGTGGAACTTAACGAAAATGGATATAAAAATAAATTTATTGCACTGGATAAAGACTATGAACTATCATTTAAGCATAAGAAAATTGATATAACTTTAGAGTTTAGGAAAGGGGATAAAATTTCGATCTGGAGACATTACTTGTTTTCAATTCAAACCCTAATTAAGGAACTAAATGTTGCTGGATTAACGTTAGTAGGTTTAAAACTAGATAGAACTGGTAGGAGGGCAATGGTTTTTTGCAAAAGAATTCAAAATCTCTAACTTTTAATTTTAGTATTATAGGATAAAATATAAAAGTCTTATTTATAAAGTCAAGCTATTTTGCTAGTAATATAGCAATATTATCAGTTTTTATTATATATTGAATTGACAAGTTAAAACTAAAGTGTAAGAATATACCTTAATATTTAAGTACAAAAAAATGAGACAGAAAGTATAGGTCAAAACACGATTTAATAGTTAGACCGAACCACCCTGTTATTTTTTTTGCCAAAATTTACTTTATCTTGATATTTCTCATTTTATAATAGCAATATATGTCTACACTTATACCAAAATCTTATAAATACAATACTCAAGAAAATGGCTCAAATTCTTTTGATGATGATTGTACTAAGCTAGAGCGACAATTTCAAGAAGACTTACAACTAGCAGAAATGCAAAGATTAAAAAGTGTGTTACCAGAGTCAGTACAGTTTGCAAACTATGAAGATGAGGATGTCCTTATCCACCGAATTGATGCACTAGAAGAAGCTGGGTATAAAGATACTCCACTTTATAAGGACCTAGTTAAGCAATATAATCCAAATTATTATAGTTTTTCAAATCGATTAATAGATAAGGTTAATGGATCTACAAGAATACTAAGTGAAAAAATTAAAAATACCAAATTAACACCTACAATGGCTATTATCTGTGCTGGAGTTATATTTACAGGTTTTGGCTTTGGTATGGCTAATATAGCCACTCAAAAAGCCATTACAAAAAAAGAAACTATTGAAAAAATAAGAGATAAAGAAACTGTTCAAAACGATAATGTAGAGATTGAAATTGATTTATCTGGTCAGGTTGAAAATGAAATCAAATATATGATAATTGTGAATGATAATCTTTCTTTAAATTCCCAAGAATACGCTGCTAAAATTTTACGAACTTATGGAGAACTTGAAAAGTGGCAGCAAGATAGGATAAAAAAATTCAGCATAACTATTAAAACTGGAGTAGGACAAAATACAACACAAAATTTTGTAGTTGTTAATTATGGTAATGGTAAAGTTGATTATCTCTTAAGAAATTTAGAGATTGAAGTTACAAAAGACAATAAAATAATATTAAAACCGAATTAGTAAACTCATCCTGGGTAAATCTAACAATTTTCTTTAATTTTAACAAACAACATCTATCACAATTATGTCAGAAAAATTTAACATTAAACAAGTTACATCAAAAGCTCAAGAATTTATTACCTCTAAACTTGAGAAACCAGCTAACTTTATGAATACTCATCCTAGTATTAGGTTTGGTTCAGCGGTTACAGGAACAGGCGTGGCTATATTCGCAGCTGGTGCAATTGGAGGCTCAGTTTTAAATGAAATTATTCCAAATGCTTTTAAACTAAACATGAACCCTGAACAGATTTGTGAGGTTGGAAAGTCTTGGGAAGGAAAACGAAAAGATTCTCAAAAAAAATTCGACGATATTCAAGCAGAAAAATTTAAGAATGCCAAGGTTCCCGAGAAAGGAGGGTTTACAACCAAACCAAAAGACCCAAAACCAATTATACCTGAAAAAGAGTATAGTGTTGTTGGCACCGTATCTAGCTCAAAACTACAATCAATTTTTAAAGATGGGTTAGGTTTTAATATGCAAGATCAAAGTAGTATGCTAGCATTTACAAATCAGTTTAGACAACTGTTGATCGAGGTTGATCCTGAACAAATACTAAGTAATAAGCAACAGCAAGACCTGTATAGCTGGTTTTTGAGAGAGCGGATTGTTAGCACCACTGATATGACTCCAAAGCGTCCTAGCGA
>JAYUKV010000044.1:0-4603 GCA_043764135.1 bacterium
TAATTTAATTTTATTTATTAGGATATTAAAGAAATTAATCATGCTATCATTTTAAATCAATAGTAAAATTTAAAATTGCACTTTGGATTTGAACTTAAGTATTCTTATTTGACAATAATCTTTTTTTGAGTAAATGTTGACTAAGTTCACAGTTTAATTGCAAAAAAAGAGTCAAGATATGAAATCTTCAACTGCTATTTCGTGGGTTTTAGTTACTGGGGTTGTTTGGTGCGCTGTTTGGTTTGGTGCTCAAACTATTATCAGTGCTGGCAAACAAAATAATTTTGCCGAAACTCAAACCCAACCTACAGCTCAGACTGCAACTCAGACCAATGCTATTGCTGCAGATGGGATTGCAACTTCAACACCTACCCCTACAGCTAGTATTGGAAGCGACACAGTTGCTATTCCAAAAGTTGATAGTGGTAAGCCACAAGCCAAAGTTCCGATTTTGACTGAAGTGGAATATTCTGCCTTCAAAAAACTCGCAGAAGACAACATTAACGGTCGTCAATCGGCTCTGACATGGGTTGAAATTCAGAATAAACTTGGTATTAAGTACCCTCAGTTTATTGCAAGATGGAATGTTGATCCAAGTGTTGACACTTCTAATGTTAAGAATAAAGCCAATGTTCCAACGAACAATAGTTCAAGCTTAAGCAATGCTTATCAACCGTCTGACTTCGAATCTGGCAAATCACCAGAACATGATCTAGCTGACAAGAACCGAATGGCCGCTGAACTTGAAAAAGTTAAATTGCAAAACATCGAAAACGAGAAAAATCTCCAAAAATGGCGCCAAGAAACTGGCCAACCACAACCAGCAGTAACTTCCACTCCGCCGACTCCAGCCTCACCAAGTGGTGATTCATATTACGGTGGTAATATTTAGTTCGAACATTCTCATCAGGATTAATCTCTTGTCGTGAGTGTTTAAGCTAATGTCACCCCTCTTGATATCAATATCAAGAGGGGTTATTTTTATACAATTGTTCCACAAAATGTATTTTATAATAATTCCTCTAAAATTCAAGGCAAAAATTAAAAGTCCAAATTAATTGGACTTTTAAGTAACTGAATTCAAATGATTGTTAAACAATTACAGTTAAGCTGTTAAAGCAAATACTTTTTGAGCTGTTTTCATTTGTTTTTGGATTTCTTGGAGTGCTTCCATTCCTTCCTCAACTGTTCTTACCCACTTAAGGTAGGGATTCACATTTTTTGCGATCTCTAGCTTTGTGGCTATTTGCATTCTTGCCTCTGAATAATCTTCTTGATGTTTTTCTTCAAGAAGAGTCATAGCATTTTTATCCAATTCAGGATTGTACACTATGATAATATTTCGGGGTTCTGTTGAAAGGAACCAAGTTTCATCTTGGCTGACCAAGCCAAGAGTCACCTGCTCCAATGGAACATCGTTTAAATTGAGGTACAGAACATTGCAATATTGCTTGGCTTCTTGTTCTTCAATCATCATTTCCGGTCTCCACACTTCCTGTTGGGGATTGAAATGATTCATGTTTAATGTCATAGGAGAAAAGTACTCGCTTCTCCAAGTTGTTTTACCACAAGCGCCGAAGGTGCCAACTGTATTTCCCCATTTAACAGAGAGAGTAATTGCATATTCTGTCGCTTCTTCGATTGTATCAAAGATTTTAGCGCCTAGATTTAGAGCTGTCTCTCTGAGATATGTTCTTTGCCTGTTTACATCTTTTTGATGATTAAACTCAAGAGTATCTTTTTGAGAGTTGTTGTTGTAGTCTGGGATGACAAGAATACAATTATGTCGAAAGAATTGACTATATTCCAACAACAATTGACATGATACTGAGCTAGGAAAATTCGGAAGCAATACCCCAATTAGTATTTGACAGTAGGACTTTGTGAAATAAACTTCATTGTTTATTTCTGTTTCTTGAGACATTATGTCGAATATCGGGTTTTGGTTGTTAAAGACGGACAAATTTTGTTGTTGTAGCGTCCGTGTTACTTCAGATTGCCAGTCAATAGCACTTGCACCAGCTAGTGCAATAAGATTTCCTCTAATGGTTGGTTTCATTTTAAATGTATCTCCAATATGGTAACTCTAAAGAGATTTAAATCACATTTATTGTTTACAGTCAAATAATAGTCAGGTATACAAGTACTTTATTTTTTTAAAAGTAATATTGGGAATTACTAAACTGGAATTACCATATATTGACATCGGTTAGATATAAACTCATTTATTAAAAATGAAACAAAAACTTAAGGAAAGATTAGAAGAGTCTTCTATGGATCAGGTTTTGGATATTTTGGATGTTTTGTGTAGTAAGTATAAGACTATGGAAAATGAGATAGAGTTTTTATTAAATCCTCGCAAAATTAACCACTCACAAGGTTATTACAATAAATATGTTAAAATATCTATAGATACCAATTCTTGGTCCAAATTTCCTAATAAAGGAGTGGCAGGATTAAATGAATGTCTCAACAAACTTAGACTTTTTCAATCGATCAATAACATCCCTGAATCACACAAGATGGCACTTGCAATATTGGGGATAATAGAAAGATGCAAAAGAAATAATAACTCCCAGAATGTTGAAGAGTTAAAGTTGATTAAAATTGAAGCAAATAAAGTGTTTAATTATTAATTAAATTATCTTTACTAATATGGAAATATTGAATTATTAAGAACCAAATAGGAACATATTCAAATATTACTTGCCAATTTGTAAAAAGTATTGTATAATAAAGAGGTGATCTTTCGTAATCCAACAAGGTAAAAAATCATGACTGTAGTAACTTTTTTAGGACCTGGTGGTCATGGGTGGGCTTCCGCCCGTGAGATCGTTTTCAGTAAAGACCCTAAGCGCCAAGATGAAAATCTTAAAAGAGAGATCAATTTCTTACAAGCTCCTGCCGATCACGGCGGTGCAAGTGGGCTTATGTCTCGACTTTTAGAATTGGATCAAGGTGTCCTAAATAGAAGTTTGCATGGCGATATAGCTTTCCCTATCTATCCATGGGGAGACTATAATAAATTGATAGCATTTTTTATAGGGCAAAGACACCCTGACTGTGAGGCCAGTTTTCTGGCAAGATCAAGTAATCTTAACCAGCTTGTTGGCTATTTTGATTCGTTTGCATCTTGTATTAAGGCAGATCGTGCTTTAGTACAAAATTTTATGGAGTATATTCATGAAATATTTGAATATTCATCTAATTCGGGATTTCCGCTATCTGATGTTTCAGTAGCGCATTTCTTCAACCCCTTCATATTTAATCGTGAAGGTACAATGGAAAAATTTAACCAATATTATCATGATATTGGAATTTTACCAAAAAATTGTTTTCTTCACTTTCTAACTCAATCTCGGGTGGTTTTGCACGGAGAAGATTGTAATGGTACAATTCTTGTAGGCGAAGACATCATTGATGATCATAATCTACCAATTGCACCAAAAGACTATAGTCTTAGAAAGGTAAATGGAGAGTTGATTACTGGAGAGGATATTAAAGACTCTCTTGATTTGATAACTCGTTCAGACTATATACTTCTTCCAAACGGAAGTATTGCTAACGTTTTTCCTATTATCAATATCCTTGAAGTGCAAGAATTGCTCGTGCCATTGGGTCAAGACGATCGTGTTATTATGTTGCAAAACTTGTTTTACAAGCAAAATGAGCTTCCTAATAATGTCTATGTCTCTTACCTAATAAAGACTTTAGGCATCGAACCAACAGTAATTGGTCCAATGATTGAAGTTTACACCGCAAATGAAGCACTTTTGAAAAGATATGAGGTACAGGGGAAAAAAGCGAGCCCTATGCCAATTGGGAAAATCGCATACCATGCAAGGTTAGATTTGGAAGTCAAAGATGGGTTGAAATATACCCCAGATTCGATGTTTAGAGCATTGAACAGACTTCTACGCTAAGCTTCTAGATTAGACTCTGTTACAATAATCACTGGAGAAATCTTTTGATCAATATACACCTAGCTTAAAAGTTAGGTGTATTTTTTATTCTTATATTTTGTGGAAAGTATTATTTGGAATTACTTTATATGTTCAATAGATGTGGGGAATTAAATTAGAAAAATTTGACTTTATTTAAGTTTTTTTCTAAATTACAAAAGCTAACCAATTTTGCAACAGGTAAAAACCATGATTAAGTCATTTCAAAAAGCAGTAACTCTTCTCACTACCATATCAGTCTTAACTTTAGGTTTTGCAGTGTCTATTTCTGCAAAACCCAATCCTTCAAGCGATAAAGTTTCTACTACTATTAATCAATCTTCTAAGCAGAAAAATACTAAAAAGTATTCTGTTCAGGAGATTAAAAAACTAAATGATGCAGTAAATCCTGCTAAAAATCACACCAAAAAATTTGAACTCAAAAAAGGAAAGCATTCTAACACACAAGGAGATTTGGATATTTCAATGCAAGAGGGTACGATTGATATAATTAAAGATTATTACTCTGCAGGAAAATCCAACTCAAAAGGTAATTTGAAAATTAGGCATTGCTTAAATCAAATAGATCAATAATATTATCCTCATGAATATTCATGAGGATATATTTTGTATTAAGTGTAATTGCAAAGACAAAGTTAAAA
>JAYUKV010000045.1:0-4559 GCA_043764135.1 bacterium
AATAATAAGGAATTACAAACTTATTATGAAGTAGAAGATAGGTTAATTGTTCAATATATTAATTTTGAGGGTGCTGAATTTCCTGTTACTGCTGATCCAACTTGGTGTGGTAATATTATCAAAAGAGTATGGTGGGAAATAACATAAGCCTATAGAGATAGATTAGGAAATCCAATAAAAGAATTAAGTGCGGTTGTAGATCCAACTTGGTGTGGAAAAATTGCAGGAAATGCTTTAACACCTGCCAACCCATTAGTTCAAGGTCCTAATGCATGGTGGGCATGGCAAGAATTCTATGATAAAACTCCTTATCACTGGAAATGGAACTGGGATCAAAGAAGGTATGGAACTGCTGATTACTGGAAAATGTATGATCACTATATTTGCCATTTTATTAATCCTGCAGTAGTCCATAAATATTGGAAAGGTGACCCTTATTGGAGAATCGATCCATGGAGACCTCATGTTGGATGGACTAGAACTTACTTAAAAGAATGTAACCC
Source organism: bacterium (assembly GCA_043764135.1). Taxonomy (GTDB): domain Bacteria; phylum Patescibacteriota; class JACMRA01; order JACMRA01; family JACMRA01; genus JAYUKV01. Next base: position 504 of record JAYUKV010000045.1, read on the forward strand.
TTAACGCTATGAAAATTTTAAAAACTTCACTACTTGTTTTCGGAATTATTACACTACCTGTAATAATCATTTCAAGTATCTCTATCAATTCGTTCAATAAACTAAATATTTCACTAAATACAGATCAAGGAATTAGAACATATATCACTTCAAAATTAAAACAAAATAATTTTGAAGACTTAAAAAAAGCACATTGTGGCCCTTTAACTCCTGAACAAGAAATATCAGACTTCAATCATTTCTATGACAGTTTTAAGGAAAAAATTCATGATTATGATTTCTCAGATATTAAAGAAGTTAAATCTAGTTCGAATCAAATTGATTTTGAAGGTGTTAAAAATAAATCTAGAAAAATCGAAGAAAAAAGAGCAAAAGTTGGCTTTGGTATAAACAACGAGAAAGCTGATCCTTTTCAACTAAAATTTTATGATCGAAAATGTTTTACCGTTGATGTAGATTGGTAGACTTAGCATAACTAATCACAATCAAAACTAGACTCAATTTGCTTGTCACAGAGATTGGGTAAAATGGAACAACATGTACAATATGCTTAAATCAGTGACTAACATATCCAGACTGACCAATTACCAAATAGGTGAGTATCAAAATTACTACCATTTAGAACCTGAAAGACCTGATGTTGGATATTGGGGCTCAAAAGATTCAAGTTGCAATCAAAGAAATGACCTAGTAGGAAAAATAATCTAAGAAAATTATGAAAATAAATCACTTTATTACAGTTGTTGCGTTTTTTGTTTTACTCACAGGAGGTATCCTACTAAAAAATCAAATAGAAAAAACATCTGAAGCAAATACAGAATTAGAAAATAATTCTAAATCAATAGCAGGAATCGAAAAAATCATAACCGATTCTATCAAGTCAAACCATTGGAACAACTTTGATAAAATCAATTGTACAAGCAACGACCCATTAGAAAACTCTCAAATGTTAAAAGAGGTAAAAGAGAATCTGCAAAAAAATAGAATTTCAGGTTTTGATATTTCATCAAAAGGTTATCTAATCAAAATTAGTAAAAAGGAAAATGCAGAAAGTATTGGTGAGGAAGTTCTAACATTCAATGTGCAAAATTCAAACAATTCAAATAAATGTATTCTACCAATGAATTGATCAACCTCACTGAAATTTAACTTCAAAATTGATCAAATTTATATAACTACACCCTTCTTAGGGTGTTATTTGTGGGTAAATCTTGAGTTGGAACTATCAAAGAGGTCGATTATTTGATAGCTCTCAACCAATTATTGCAAATAAATAAAATATGATGTATAATATATGCACAATTGTTAGTTCGGTATTAAATTTTCTGGAGATTTAATAGAACTAAATAAAATAAAAACAAAAACAAAAAAACTCATGTCTATCCACAAGGGGAAAAAAAATATATTTGAGATCATAAAAAAATTTAAACATATCAATATTCTTGATAAATTCATCAAGACTATTAGTATGGTCTTAGTTACTTCTGTTGTATTAACTTCAGGGGTGTTGTTTTTTAATCCAAATGTTAATGATTCAAAAGCTTATCAGATTTCTGGTAATAGCTACACAGGTTCTGCAACTTCATTGTCCACAACTTTTCCATCTGGAATAACTTCAACTATAACTGTTTCTAATCCAAGATATACTAATGCAGTAGTTCTAGAACCTTCTGTTGCAGCAACCAACAGTATTGGAACTGCTGGTTCTACTTCTGCCATGTTTACTAATACCCCTCCATTAGGATCAACAGGTTTCTCACTTACTACCAACTGGAATTCAACTCTCAATGATTGTGACGCAACGGCTAATGGACTAATAAATGTTGGAACAGGTAGCGGAATTCAAACATGTGCAAACTTAGGACTTGTTACATTTACATTCTCTCAACCAGTAACTAATCCTATACTTAATATTTGGGGAATTGGAGGATCTGCCATCATCTCAAGCTATACTGGTGTTTTCACAACTGCACTTTCTCTAGTTAGCTCCTCCCCTACTGGAGCGAGTTTAGCTAGTCCCAACCCTGGTTCTGTGAACTTATCAACTGCTGGCAATATTATTAAAGGTGCAAATAACAATGCTTCTACATCTTGCGTTTCAATAAATAATCCTGCAACTGCACTATCTGGTTGTGGAAGTGTAGAGCTTAATGGAACATTTTCTTCGATTACTTTTAGTGCATCTCAAATACAATCCGTTCTGTCTAATAATGGAAACTGGCCTGCTACAACAGCTGCAATTGCTGATTTAATTAGAATCCAAATATCTTTGCCTCAAGATTATTCTGATTCACCTGCAACTTATAATTTAAGTGCCGCGCCAAACCATATTTTAAGCGATTTAAGATTGGGAGCTACTGTAGATGCTGATGTTATAACAACCAACAATCCAACTTCATCACCATTTCCTAGCGCTACCGCTTCTTTGGACGGTGCTGATGAGGATGGTTTAGCTACTATACCTAATATTAATAGAGCAATTCCTGGAGAAACCTACTCTTTGACAGTTTCTACTTCAGGAGCTTCTAAAACTGGAGAGTTGTGTGGTTGGGTTGATTGGAATATTAATGGGGTCTTTGATGCAGGTGAGAGAGTTTGTACACAAGTTCAACCTGGTGAGACAAGTAAAACTTTGACATGGACAATACCTGCTTCAATACCTGTAGGAACAACTACGTTTGCAAGGTTAAGAATTGGGTATACAGCTAGCCAAGTGCAATCCCCTACTGGAATGTCTGATTCTGGAGAAGTTGAAGATTTTCAAATTACTATTGTTGATAATCCCAATGTATCTGACTTAGCAATTACAAAAACTGTAACTCCTACCAATGCCGCTCCAGGTACTGCAGTTGTATATACGATAACAGTAAGGAACAATGGTCCTAATACAGCCATCTCACCTTCAGTTGTTGATACATTACCTACTGGAATTAATTTTACTTCAGCATCACCTACACCGAATAGTACAACTTCAAATACTCAGAGATGGAATTTACCTTCACTTCCGAATGGAGCAACTTCAGTGATTACTTTAAATGGAGTTTACAATGGCACAACTCCTTTAGCCAATAGCGTTCAGGTTACTTCACTCTCAACTGATACTGTTGCTTCTAACAATGTAGCGACTGCTACAGTCACTCCGATATTGTTGACAGACCTTGCAATTCAAAAAAGAATATCACCTTCTTCAGGTCCTTATACTGTTGGTCAGACAGTCGAGTTTATTTTAACAGCTTCTAATTTGGGTCCTAATGCTACTACTAGCGCCACTGTTACTGATCTTTTACCTGCAGGTTTAACTTTTGTGTCTGCTTCGCCTGAAGTAGGAACTTACAACTCTACTACTGGGGTGTGGAATTTAATTGATAATAATAACCCAAGTTTTATTGTTGGTCAGAATAGGAATTTATCAATTAGAGCTACAATTAATAGTTGTACCAGCTTTGTTAATACTGCAACTATTTCAACAACACAAACAGATAATAATTCTAGTAACAATGTAGCTAATCTTCCAGTAACTGTTGACCCATGTGTTTCTGATATTCAAGTAACTAAGTCAGTATCGAATACAACCCCTTTTGTTGGTGATCAAGTAACTTATACAATTAAAGTAAAAAACAATGGTCCTCAACCTTCAACCAATACAATCGCTTTTGATACATTACCAGCAGGCCAAACATTTGTATCCTCTACACCTGCAACAACTTCTGTATCAGGTTATGTTTATACTTGGAATGTAGGCACATTAGCCGTTAACCAAGAAGTAACAATTACATATATAGTTAATGTAACATCTGCTACTTCTCAAACCAATACTGTCAATGTCAAATCAGATAATAATGATACAAATGTAAACAACAATACTTCTTCAGCTACAATAAATCCTATTGTTAAAAACCCAGCAATAGAATTGTTCAAAAAATCTACATACGTAGATTCTAATGCTTCAGGTACTTACAATCCAGGGGATGTGATTAATTATACATTTACAGTTAAAAATACTGGTAATGTTACATTAACTAATGTAACTTTGGTTGATAACAAATGTTCACCTGT
>JAYUKV010000046.1:0-16466 GCA_043764135.1 bacterium
GTAATCAGAGTAGAGATCTAAAGTTGGTTTATCCAAAATCATGAACTATTATTGGGAGGTTTTGGTTTGTTGTAAAGTTGGTTGCGAAAGGTGAGTTAGTTGATTAAGAATGTTGGTGTAAATGGTAATTTTGGTTTTACCTCTTAAGCAGGTGTTATCTTTTTGACCAAGGCTTAATGTTGACGGTTGTTGTTCTACTAAAATTTTATCCAAGTCTTGTTCGATCCCGGTGATTAGTATGTTATTATCACCTTGTAATACTTCTACTTCAAGTGAAGAACTAACATTTAATTCTTCAATTGAACTAGTAAGGGCAATGTTACGAGTTGATTGATTATCATTAATCAATTCACAGTTTCCAAAATTAGTTCCAGATGCAGTATTGTTTTGAATACTGATATTAACTGGAAAACAACCTTGCAACATAATTGCAATCAATCCGAGCCAAGCAAGCTTCTTGAACATAGAAAATTTCTCCTTAGTATATTACTAAGATATGTGATATAATATACATATCACAATATCTAATAATATTCAAGCTTTACAATTAACTTAATATATGTATCAATTATAGTCTATGTCTACAAAAGAACAACTAAACACTTCTCAAACAGGTAGTTATTTCTCATTTTTGCAGGCATTGTGGTACTTCTTAGGAAGTAAGCGGTATTGGTTCTTAGTTTGGATAGCTTTATTTGCTGTTGCACAGATATTGTTTATTGCCTATCTGGAATTAACAGCTAGATTAATTAATCAATTAGTCGCATATTCTCAAACCAAGGACTTACAACCTGCAATCAACACTGTGATATTGATGGTACTATCTGTAATATTTTCAGGTTTTATTAGAATTTTTGCCAAAGAGCAAATCACAAAAATTGCTCTAACCCTCCAAACCAAAGTAAAAACAGAAGGAATGCAAAAACTAATGGAGTTTCCAATTTCTTGGCACCAAAAAGAAAACAGTGGTAACAAAGTTCAAAGATTAAATACAGGAGCTGATCAATTACGACAATTTTTAAATGGATTTAATAATGTTGTTTTACCTTCTGGAATTAATTTGATATTAGTAGGGATTGTTTTTGCTAGATTGAATATTAGATATATTTTATTTGCATTAGTATTTGCTTTTGCAGTTTATCTAAACGAAAAATTCTTCATCAATCGAAAAGCTGTACTTCAAAACAAAATCTTAAAAATACAAGAAAAAAATGCAGGTCTTCAATTCGAAACTGCATCTAATATTCTAACCGCCAAAGCAAGCGATGCAATGACCAAAATCAACACCAGAGTTGCAGACAGCGAACAAGAAGTGCTCGAGCTTAATTTGGCAAAAAGAAAGCTAGTTTCTCAAAAATGGTATGTGATTCATGCTATGACAGGTATAACTATTGGTATTTTCTTAGCGTTAGTCTTACAAGACTATGTAGCAGGTGCAATACTAATAGGTAATGTATCTGTAATGCTTAGTTATTAAAAACAGTTAAGGGACTCAATCAATGATCTAGTTACTAGCTTAGATTCGATAGAGGAGAATAAAATTGCAGTTAACAGAATGTATCCAATATTTACTGAAAAACCTGAAGTTTACTTTGGCAATGATAACTTCCCAAATTTATGGTCCAAAATTGAGATCAGTAAGGCTTCGTTTGCATACCCATCTAGTGAAGACACCAACGCTAATGCAATTACAAACCTTAATTTAGTTATTAATAGAAATGATAGAATTGGAATTGTTGGACACTCAGGATCTGGAAAGTCAACTTTAGCAAAATTACTAATAGGGCTCTATAAACTAGAAAGCGGTGCTTTTAAAATCGGCGAGACCAGCTTTTATGACATAGAGCATAAAAACATAACAGATAATATTGCAATTGTACTTCAAGAAACAGAAATGTTTAACATGTCATTTAAAGAAAATGTTACTCTCTTAAAACCATTTGATAAAATACGCTTTGATAAAGCTGTTAAAATATCACAATTAGATCAAGTTTTAGAACAACTTCCTTCTGGAATTGAAACTACTATAGGTGAGAAGGGTTACAAGCTCTCAGGAGGTCAGAGACAAAGATTAGGAATTGCAAGAGCAATATATTCTGACGCACCAATTATAATTTTTGATGAAGCAACTTCAGCTCTTGATACCACTACTGAAAGATTAATTCAAGATGCACTAGATACCCAAATAGGAGAAAAAACACTAATCTTTATTGCCCATAGATTATCAACACTTAAGAACATGAATAGAATTGTAGTATTCGAATATGGTAAGATAATAGAAGATGGATTATTCGATCAATTATTGAATGATAAACAATCAACATTCTACGATTTATGGAATCAACAAGGGAAGACAACAACGACCATTTAGGTCGTTGATTTGTTAATAAATTAACTCAATTTTATTTTCAAGACAATATAACCATTTTCCAGCATTTTTGCTTCTTTCCTTCTGTAACGACCGTCCTTCTAACATAGGAATACAGGTTAATTTTTACAAAATTGAGAACTGTCTGAGCACAGCGAGTTTTCGAAATTTAAAAATTAACCGTCATCTGTTAATAGGAAGTGAAAGAAAAAAAGAAGTACTTTTGGTTATCTTTTGGTATCAAAAGTAACAAGAGATAGATATCAATTAATTTCCAAAGGATTGGCTAAAAAACTAAAAACTAAAATGTTATAAAGTTTTAACTCTCAGTTGTATCAATTTCAAACAACTCAATACTCTGCATATCAAATAAATTAGACTCCTTCATTACATCTTTAATCAATGGAAGAACTAATTCTATTTCATTAGACATTATATACATATCATTTTCAGTTATATCAATATCCAATTCAGGGTCCACTTCATCCGTTCTATCGTAAATAGCGTCTAGAACAGTTTCTAATTGGCTAATCTGGAAGTTGTCTTTTGTTGTGATTTGTTTGTTCAGGTTAAATTCCAAAGAATAAACCTTTTGCTCGATTTCATTCATAAGCTTAAATGGATTAAAAATATTCTAGACTTTTTTGTCAATACATAAATTGTAGATTATAATGTCTGCATAAATATGGCCAAAGAAAAAAACACAAATAACGCAAAAAAACCAGAACAATCTAAAGCTAAAGAAAGCAAAGAAAGAAAGGCTAAAGGTTTGGTTGAAACTTTAAAAACTTTTCCACCAATTGAGATAATAAAAAGTGCTTACTATCGGTCATTAGCAAAGAGACAAGAATCAGAGGCTAGAGCCAAGAGAAATTCTATCGATACAAATGTAATAGATCAAAGAATAGAACAAGGAAGAGCAAATGCTCAAGAATTGATTGATGTGCATAATATTTTGTCTGAAAACAATGAGAATGTAAAAGAAGAACTTAGACATAACATAGAAGATGAAGGCAATCAAGCATTGCAAGATAAAAAAGACATAATAAAAGCTGAACAAAAATCAATAAACCCTCAATATAAAGAAGATGCATTTGCATTGCAAGTAAAGTTAGTAAAGGCCAAAAGCAATGCAGAAAGAAAATCTGTTATAGCAGAAATTGCACAATTAAATCAAGACTACCAACAACGACAAGCAGACCTAGATAGTGAAGTTGATTATTTTTCAAAAGACGGAATTAAAGGTCAAAAATCAAAAGAAAAAGTTGAATTCAAAATCAATGCAAATGACAAAGCTGTCAAATCAGCAACCGATGCATCTAAAGATTTAGAAGCAAAACGAAGATTAAAAAATATCCAGAATATAAGAAAATCAAAGGAAGAGTCAAACGCTGAAAATAATGATCCAAATCAAGAAGGAAAACCAGAACCAAAAGAACAAAAAGAATCAAGACTTAAGAATTTATTTAAAAAACTACAAATAGCTGGAGCGTCATTAAATACAAACAAGAATTCAAAATCAGAGGAAGCTTCAACAGCTGAACCTAAGAAAAAATTATCTCCATCAGAAAAAGTAGCTAAAGCTCAAGAGGATGCGAGAAAAAAAGAATTGAATAAATATGCTAGAAATAAGAAAATCAAGAGATTTGTAAAAGAGCAAACAGGTATTGGAATGACACCTGAAGAAAAGATTAAATCTGTACAAGAAAACGATAAAAAAGTTAAAGAAAGAAATGAAAAATGGGCAAAGTCTGGTAAAGAAACAACAAAAAAAGCCTGGGAATCACTAAAATCAATGCCTGGAGGAATACAAAAATCACTTCAAAAAGGCTATGATAAAATGATTAATAATAAATACACAGATTATTTAGCTGCCAGAATTCAAGAATCAAATAAAAATAGAAAAGCTGCCCCAGATACTCCACCACTCAAAGCATGGTTAGATAAAAAAGCCAAACCTTTTATGAAAGACGTTCTCTACAATGTCCAAAATCCAGACCAACGAGCAGACCGAACAGAATACAAGAAAAGATTAGGCGAAGCATTGATGATAACAAACCTCTGGAATAAAGAAACAGTAGATATATATAATAAAATCCTCGATACTGAACAAGAGAATTATCACCTAGAAGAATATGTAAAACAATTAAGTAAAGATCTATATCTCTATAAATCTGATTGGACAGAAGAAGCTGATCCAGCAGTGATCGCTGAGTTAGAAGCAAAAATTGATAATTACAGCCAAACAATAAGCGAAAGAAATGAATTAATTAAAAATCTTGAAACTAAGTTTGTAATTGCTTTGGAAGATAATGTCATTGAGGAAGAGAGTGTTTCAGACGAGACTATATCTGATTATTACAATGAGAACACTAAATATTCACAAACCCAAATGGTAACTAAAGAAAGCGAAAGAAGAGAATTTGAATTATTAATTCAGATTGGGCAATTAGAAGCTCAGATAGATAATAATAAAACTTCTGCCAAAGACAAAAAACCTTTGGAATTTAAAAAATCAAAATTAAAACAGGAAATACTTGAAGCAAGAAAACTCAGAGATCAAGTCTTAACTTCGCTTGAAAATATTGAATATTTCGACTACATTGTTTAAATAATTAATAAAAAAATAAACCGCACTGTAATTTATACAATGCGGTCTTTATCATTTATGGATAGTTCAAAAGTAGAACTACACATAAGATCAAAATTTGTGAGTCTTGATCCATGCAAAACTTACACAAGTGGTAAGCATAAAGATGCTTACAAAAACAGAAAAGTTTATGCTAGCAAAAGCACAAATTAAGACAAAATCAGTTAGGAAATCTACTTTCCCATTCGAAATTGAGCGGTGAGTAGATCCTGCACCCAAAGCTGAAACCTCTGTTACATTTAAAACAGTATTGGTAGCTTTCGGATTCAATTGGTAAACCAAAGAAGCTGCACCGATTGCATTTATCGCAACAATTGCAAACGTACCTGTGAGTAACCCGAAAGTAATAGGATTTCGCATAATTAGAACCAAATTAGAACCAGGGAATGAATTTTCTTAATCTAATAATAGCCTATTTTTTAACTTTAGTCAATAGGTTAAAACAAGTAATTCCATTAACATTTAATTACGATTTTAGGCCAGAAGCTAAGTATAGAACTTGATCTTTTTTGTCCTCAGGGGATATTAGAACCTTACCTGCTTGTTGTTCTAGAACTAATTTCTCATCATCAATTTGATTAATAAACTCTAATAAATAATCAATATTAAATGATTGTTGCCAAACCTCTTCTGGACCATTGTAATTAAAGATTGGTAAATCAGTAGTTAGTGATGATCCATCAGGTGCTTTTGATTCTAGTTTCATTACATGTCCAACTCCATCAACTGATATCATCACAGCTTTAGACTTCTCTATCTTACGAGCAATAACTCCAATCTGTTTAAGAGCGTCCTTTAGTTCTTCTGTATTAACAGAATAGATATATGAAAATGATTGAGGTATTATCCTGTTAATATCTGGATATTCATGACCTCCATATTGAATTGCAATTTTGGTTGTGTTGATATCAATCCATGCGTATGAAGAATGGAATGAGAAAAGAATACTCTCCTGATTTTCAACCAATGAATTGATCAATGCTAATGACTTAGGGCTTAACAAGTAAAGTCTTGATTCTGTAAAATCTACTGAATGATTGATATCGATATTTAGTTTTGAGATTCTGAATTTATCTGTGCTTACAAGTGTAAGTTTTTTATCTAGTGGAAATGAAAAACAGATATTAGTAAACTTGGTATCACTTATAGCTTTAGGCTTACCTACGGATGTGTTGGCAATTCTCAAAGCTTTTTGAAAATCTTTGGTTAGGATATGGAATTCAACTTCTACATCATCAGTAGTTTTTATTGGGGTAATAAAATCTTTTGCAAAGTGATTGTAAGTTCTAATTGATTGTTTGGTCTTAGAGGTTTTTAATTCAAGTGTTCCACCTTCAGAATCATAAGTAAGATATACAATCTCATCCTTTATCAAAGGCAACAGTTCAATAAGTAAATCAGCTTTTATTAAAAAAGGATCAGAATGAACTTCGAAGTTAGCTGGAATTGTAGTTATCAAATAATTAGACGAGCCTACAGCTTCAAGTTTTAACTCTTTGTTTATTAATTCTAGTCTTACAAGCGAATAAATCTCCATCTTGGGGTTTTTGGAAGTGATGTTGGCACTTTTGTTCAAAATCTTTAAAAAATCTTTAGTGTTAACGCTAAAAGTAAACATATAATAATTTGGTCTTAATTCTCTTATTATTATTCGGTTATAACAATAAGTCAAGAACTGTAAAATAATTCATAAAATATTTAAAAAATTATAGCACTTAATAGTGCTATATTGTTTAACTTGCCATTGTACTTACAGATTGTAGCTTATCGCTTAATCCTGTAACTCTAACTTTTATCTTATCTTGATCAAAGTTCTTGAATTGAGGATAAGTTTTGGATGCTTGTTCAATCAAAGATTGTTCTTTATCAGCATCAAATGGATATTGTTGATAAAGGTGATCAGTGTTTTGAGAACAGAATGTAGTCACAATCTCTGAAACAATTACAATGATTTGATTAAATTCCATATCATTGATTGTAACAGTAGAGTGATACTCATATGTTAATTCGAACATAATGAGGCGTGTTTGTCGTCTTGCCATGGTTAATTGGGGTTGTAAATGGATAATTTTAATCTATCAAAAAAGATAAAATTAATCAAGTACTTTGATTTTATCCCCAATAGAAACATTGCCATATTCACCTACAAAAGTCAGACCAACACCAAAAGGAGCTATTTTTTTAACCAAATTATGTGGGTTAGACAAGAACCTGTGTTGAGCTAATAGTTGGATTAAACTATCATTTTCTTCGATTCCAGTCTTGTAGTTTTGATTGATTATTGAACAACGGGGAATATGTTCGATTACTCGAAACAACAATGTTCCAATTTGTATTGTCTTACCAATCATCGTATCTTCAATAAAAGGAATATCACAATCCATAATGAAGTTTGGACGAAATATTTGGGAATTGAGTTTTGATCCATACCAGCTCTCTAATTGAGCTAAAGAAGCAGAGTTAATCAGAGAGTAATTGTATCCATCTTGGAGAGAACGATTTACTTGACCATTGCTAACATACCTTGGTCTTGAAATAAATGGATCGCTGTTGTAATCCAAAGCAACAAGTTTTACCTTTTTGTTTAATATATCACTAAACAGTCTTGATAAAGATGGATTAAATTCGCACACATTTACTTGATCACCCCAAATGTTAATTCTCGAAATTTCACCAGAATAAAAACCAGGTTTTAGGTAGAGTTCAAAAAATGGTAAGTTATTACCAGGATTAACCCTTAATACCGAGTTTTCAGTTGTGCTAAGTTTAAAACTTGATAAGTGGGGATCAGTTCTTAAGGATAAGAATTTATTCTCATCATCAATTAAGCAGAATAGGGAATCACCAACCAATCCAGTCGAACTAGTTAAGGCTTTTACGACCTTGATTGTTTGAAAAGATTTGATAGGGCGAAGATAAATTGAATTGAGTTCCATGGTGTTATGTTACCAATATCAACAAGTGAAGTGAAAACTTCACTATAGATAGTAACTAGAACTAATAACAATTGTCAAAAAATTATACATTTTGATCATATAAAATAATTGTGTTAATTTATAATAATTTGATCACAAGAAAATAAATATCTAAAATTTTTTTATAGCTATTTTTACAAAATTATAAGGATTGTTAGTTAGTCATTAAGTGGCGTCTAGATAATATTAAAGCGTTTTTATATATAAAAATATGATTTGACAAATGTATCATTTTATGGTTTAATCAAAAGAGAACTTTCAAAGCTACAGGACCAAGGCCATGACCATGACTGCATTTCGTCTTCGATTTTCCAAGAAAAAGCAAAATATAAGTAATTTAAATAAGATTTTAATTTCTTTTTTGGTATTTTTATTAATATGCGTTATCAATCTTAATAACGAAAACACTAAGCTTAAGGCTGTAGCTGTTAGCAGTATTGATCAATCTGCAAAAACCGTACAGATCAAAGAGAGTTCAATACTGACTGATCTACTCACTAGCGGGTTTAGCGGACTTGGGATTCTAAGTGGCGGTGTATCTTTGTGGTGGTACTATGAACACAGAACTAAGGTATCACCAGTTGATCAACTTTTGAGAAAATCTCTAGATGAACGAGCGCGACCTGAAGCGATTGTTTTAAAAGCTGAAGTAGTGAATCAGATAATTCTAACCACTGATCATGAAGAGTTAGCAAGAATCTATCAATTTGTAAATCGCAAATAGACTCTGCTTCTAGTCAATTCTCCTATACAATATAAGTATGGGGGATTTTTTTTGTGTTTTTCTATAGAAATTACTATAAAAGATAAAACTTTATAATTAGATTATTTTGTATCCATAAAAAAATAACCCTAAAGGGTTTATTTTGGTGATCGCGGCGCGAGTCGAACGCACAACCTTTTCCTTAGGACGGAACTGCTCTATCCAATTGAGCTACGCAACCATATATGATAATTAAGTTAATTATTTGAGCAATTGTCAATATGGAACCATCTATATACTATAGTGCACTGCTTCTTATTAACAACAAGACCTATTAATTATAGGTCTTGTTTATTTTTTATCTATTTTCTAAACTTTATTCTCTGTTCTTTCTTGTTCTCTTATACAAGATAAAGGCAGATAATGAAATTAAGGCTGCAATTCCAATTCCGTAGGTAATTACTCCTCCAGTTCTTGGAGTTGGTTTGCCTGGGTTGATTGTAACAGTTGATTTGTTATTCTTAGGATCTGGGTCTGGAATCTTGCTTGTTACAGTTGCAGTATTCGAGATTGTTCCTTCTTGAAGAATTTTGGCTTTAATCTTTAGGGTATAAATTTCAGAATTAGCAAGGCTTGCGATCTTGACTATTCCTGTCTTGATATCATAGTTTTTGTCTTCTGAACTGATGAATGCAAGCGATTCTGGAAGGATATCAGTTACTTCAACATCTATTGCAGTATCTGGTCCTAGATTCTTAACGACAATTAAATATTCAATTGTATCGTTAATCATGTGATTAGAAAGTGGGAGTACAGTCTTTTTTACTTCAAGATCAGCAGCAAGTGGTAGTAATGTAACTGTTACATTAGCATCAGCAAAACCACCTTTTCCATCAGTAATTGCATAAGTAAATTTTATATCTATTGTTCTAGTAGGATCAGTTGTAAGAACAGTAATTGTCTTAAGATCAGGGTTTAGTTTAACAGTTGTCATTGTATCAAGATTAACAATTGAACCTGAAACCACATCTTGACCGTTAAGTTTTATAATCTTTAGTGGATCGTTGTCTGGATCTGTATCCTTTACAGAATTATCAATTGTCTTATCTTGCTGAATTCCTATTCCACCATCAACAATTGACATTGTTATTGGTTGGTTTGGTTTTGTTAAACCAAGATCATCTTTTGCAATTGGTTTTCCATTTGGATCCACTGGAACTTCTTTTGGTGGGTTAGGGGTTGGATCTTGGGTATCTGTATAGACTGTCGCAACGTTAACCATTTTTTCATGTGAAATGGCTTTGCCCTTGATAATTATCTTGGCACTTGCACCATTAGTAAGACTTCCAATTGTCCATTTACCTGATGTTGAATTGTATTTACCAGCAGAATCATCAGAAACATATTCTAATCCGGCAGGAAGTTTATCTAAAACATAGACATTTTCTGCTGTATCAGGACCTCTGTTGATAGCTGTTAGTGTAAAGTCAATCACTTCTCCAACTTGTGGTGTTGGATTGTTAACTGATTTTGTGTTGTCAATGTCTGCTATTGGCTTAGGTACTGTGATTGTTACTGTTGTTTCTTTTATATCTCCATCTGAATCCTTAACTTCGTAAGTAAATTCAATAACTCCTGTAAATCCTGTATTAGGTGTAACAGTAACAGAACCATCAGCATTTAATGTTGCTGTTCCATTGGTTACTTTTACGATGTTAGTTATTTTATCACCAGCAGCTTGTGCAAAAGATTTAACTTCAATATTTCCAATAAATGTAATCTTAATTTTACATAATACTAGTTCTATTCCTTTAAGTCCTTTACATTTATCATTTTCAGGTTCTGGTTTAATTTCAGTCGTTGGTAACGATCCATCTGGGTTAGGTTTTACAACCTTAGCTCCATCAAATGACGCTATTAGAGGATCGGTAGCAATATCATTTTGAAGTGCGTCTACTTTTATTGGAGTGTTAAACTTAGTAGTATCAACATCTGGTGAAGGGTCAACCAAAATTTTAACATTTACAGTAGCTTCTGCAAAACCACCTCTTGAATCGGTAATCTTGTATTTAAAACTGAAATCCTTTGTAGTTGTTGCATTAGCCGCAGTAACGAATACTGTCTTAAGATCTGAAAGTGTTTTTACCTTAGCACCGTTAGATAATATAACTTCAGTATTATCTACAACTGGTTTACCATCTATCTCTATAATTTTTAATGGGTCGCCATCTGGATCAGTATCCTTAACTGAGTTGTCGTATTGCCCTTGAGCGTTAGCGACAGCAGTTCCACCATCAACAATCTTTAATTCAATTGGTAGATTAGGATATGTAATTCCTTGATCGTCCTTAGCAACCGGTTTGTCATTAGGGTAGATTGGTACTTCTACAGGTGGGTTAGGGGTTGGATCTGGAGTTGTTACAGTTACTGTAGCAATGTTAATAATTGTTTTTGAAATTAGTACTTTTGCTTTTATCTTAAGTGATTTAGTTTCATTTACTTTTAAATCTCCAACATTCCATTTTCCATTTGTCTTGTCGTAAGTTCCAAGAGAATCGTCAGATACATATTCTAGACCTGTAGGTAATTGATCAGTAACTAGTACAGATTTTGATTCATCTGGACCTTTGTTTATTACTGCTACTGTGTATTCTACTATTTCTCCTACTTGAGGTTTGTTGTTATCAACTACTTTTGAAAGATTTACATCTGCTTCAACTGGGATGAGTGTTACAGTTACATTAGCTGTATCTTCTCCACCGTGTCCATCAGTTATTGTGTGGGTGAATTTAATTGGATCAATTGATGTGTTGTTTTTTGCTTGCACAACAACAGTTTTTAGATCTGGGTTTACAGTGACTTTGTCACCGCTTGGAAGAGTTATTACAACTCCTGGAGTAAAGGTTGAGCCATTGATTGCCTTAATATTAAGACTATCTCCATCTGGGTCTGTATCAGCTACAGAATTATCTACTGTTGGTAGTGCGTTAGTTGTGGATAAGTTACCTTCTACTAATCCCATTAAAATTGGATTAAATGGTTTTGTTATTCCTTGATCATCAATTGCATCAGGTTTGCCATTCGGGTCTAGAGGTACCTCTGACTTGTTGTTAGTTAAGTCCTTATCTAATGACTTAGTTGTGACTTCCATTTTGTTTACTGATGGTTTTTCATCCAAAGCTTGAGCAGTAAATGTAATAACATATATATCACCAACATTTAAAGTTCCTAGATTAGCAGTATTAGTAAGAGGATTAAAGACCGGACTTGTTGTAGATACAAACTTAAAGTTAGATGGAAGTATATCTTTTACAACTACATCAAGAGCAATATCTGGTCCTTTGTTAGTTGTTGTAAGGGTAAACACTACTTGATTTCCAACTTGAGGTTTTGAATTATCCACAGTTTTAAGTGCAGTCACATCAGCTTCTAGTGGTATAATATCTACAGTAACCTTGGCACTATCAGTTCCTCCATTACCATCCGAAATAGTATAATCAAATATTACTGGATTTGTTCTAGTTGGATCTACTGGATCAACTACAACTTTCTTAGAATTAAGTATTGTTACTTTTGAGCCGTCAGGTAATGTAACTGTTTGTCCAATTGTTACATCACTTCCATTTATCTGTGTGATAAATAGATCATCTCCATCAGGATCAGTATCTTTAACCGATTGATCTAACAATGGTAAGGTTAAACTTCCAACTATAGCACCTTCAACTATTGATAGAGGGATTGGTGTATTTGGTTTTGTTTTACCATAGTCATCGTTTGCAATAGGTTTGCCGTTAGGGTCTACATCTACGAATTTTTCTGTTTCAGGATTTTTTTGTGGGGTATCAGTTGTAACTTTTACAATGTTTCTATTAAGTATATGTGATAATTCTTTTACTTTGAGTGTTAACTCATATTTGCCAATGCCTACATTACCAAGCTTCCAAACATTCCCAGCTTCATCATAAACGCCAGTAGCAGTACTTGCAGAAACGAATTGAACTAGAGATGGATCAGGAAGTGTTTCAAATATTTGTAGATTTTCAGCTTCTTGTTCTAAAACTTCTATTGTGATTGTATATGTAACTTCTTGTCCTACTTGAGGTTTTGCATTATCAACTGTTTTAAGAAGTTTTAATACTGTGTATTTTGGATTGATTGTAACTGTTGATTTATTGTTGGAAATATCTAAATCAATCAATTCACTCTTAACACTTGCTTCATTAACAATAGTAGGCACAAAACTAATTACTTTTGCTACTATGTTAATAGTAACTGTTTGTCCTACATTAAGTTTTGCAATCGTAAATTTATAATTATTTCCTGTTTTAGTGAGTGGGGTAGATGATGAAATAAATTCAAGATCTGAGCTCAATACATCTTCTACTTCTACATTAGGAGCGTCAGATGGACCGTTGTTAGTTATTTCAAGTTTGTAATTAACTGTTTCGCCAACTTTAGGCTTAGAATTATCTACTGTTTTAACAATCTTTAAGTCTGCTGCCTTAGGATCTACCACAACTTCAGATCTGTTGTTTGCCAAATTTGGATCAGGAGTTTTATTACTCTTGATTGTGACTATATTCTTTACACTGTTGGTATTGGCAGGAAGTTGAACTTTGTAGGTAATTTCTCCGATTTGTCCAACATTTAGCTTGGCTAGTGTTATAGTCTTCTTATCAGCGCTAAGCGTTCCAAGAGTAGTATCAGCAGATTTAATTGTATAACCTGATGGCAATTCATCCACAATTACTACATCTTCAGCATCGTTTTTACCGTTATTTGTAAAAATGATCGTGTATGTAATTTCGGACCCTGCTTCTGGAGTTGGATTATCTACAGTCTTAAGAATTTGTAGGTCTGCATAAATAGGATCATTCTTTTCAATATCTTCATTGTTACTTAGATTTTGATCGAATGTGTCAGAGGAAACTTTAACTTTGTTTTCTGTAATATTTAGAGACTTCATGATTGCCTTAATAGTAAGAGTTTGTTCTTCACCATTAGCCATATCACCTATTGTCCAGATTGATTTATCCCATGATCCTTTAGTCTGTGTGTGCGAAACATATTCAACACCTATTGGTAGGATTTCATTCACCTTTGCATTTTTAGCGATCGACGGTCCTGAATTCTTGACTTTTATAGTGTAAGTAAATTCATCATAAAGATTAGGTGTAGGATTAGATGAAGATTTATCAATTGAAGTATCAGCTCCGATTGGTGTGATGGTTGATGTTGCTTTGTTGTCATTGTAGTTAGTTTCTACAGTGTCAGTTTTTACTTCAACAGTATTTACAACATTCTTCACATTAAGAATCTTAAATTCAAGAATAATTGTTCTTACTTCTGCCTTAGCCATATCACCTAAGCTTAAGACACCTGTTATTGGAGAATAGCCAGCATTATCAGAGCTAATAAATTGTGAATTATTAGGAACAAGATCAGTTAAAATTACATTTTTAGCGATATCAGGTCCTTCATTGGTAACAACAATCTTAAATTTACCATTAGATCCAATATTTACTTCTGGAGTAATAGCTTCTTTTGTTACTTTTAGATTTGTAAATTCAGCTTCAATATCTACACAAGACTTGTTGTTTTCAAGATCAGTATCGCCAGGTACTATTTTAGCATCAGCACAGTTGGTGATCTTACCATCTATAGAAATAACTTTTGCAATAATAGTTAGTGTTCTTTTAGACTTTGGTAACAGGTTTGTAATTAACCATTGGCCAAGAGCTTGATTGTAATTAACATCACTAGATGAAACGTATGAAACTCCACTTGGTAATTTATCTTCAATTATTAATGAAGGGATATTATCCTCTCCAACGTTCTCAACTTCTACATTATACGTAACGTTAGAATTAAATGGAGGCTTGTTATTATTAACAGTCTTTTTTACAATTATTTCATTACTTAATGCATCAACATCAGCGGAAGATGTATTGTTAGTAAGGTTAGGGTCTACTTGGGTTGATTTAACAGTGGATGTATTTGTTAGTTTGTTAGGACTAATTACTTTTGTTCTTATTAACAATTCAGATGTGTCGTTCTTCTTTAGAGGGTTTGAAAGATTCCATTTACCTGTTGTATTATTATAAACGCCATCAGCAGTTGTCGCACTTACAAATTCCAATCCTGCAGGCAACACATCATCTACAATTACATCCGTTGCTGTATCTTTACCAAGGTTTGTAACTTTGATTGTAAATACAACTTCTTCGTTAATAAATGGTGCTGGGTTAGAAATAGTTTTCTTGATTTCAAGATCAGCATAAACAGGGAATACAACTACAGTATCTACATTATTATTAGGGTTAGAGTCTGCTGTGGTTGTGCTAACTTTTGCTTGATTAGTTATTGAATTAAGTTGACCTATCACTTTTACAGTATAAAATAGTTTAACTTGTCCTTGATTTAAAATATCACCAATTGAAGTCCATTTACCGGTTGCAAGATCATATTGAGATGCAGGTACATCGGTTGAAGTAGCTGAAATAAATTCCAACCCTGTAGGCAATTTATCTGTTACTTCGACCGCTCTTGCAGTTGATGGACCGTTATTTGTAATAGTAAGAGTATAAGTAATATTTGAATACAAATCTGGTTTATCGTTAGTTACAGTTTTAACTATAGATAGATCTGAGTTTTGAGCTTCAACAGAAGCATCGTCCTTATTATTTGCAGGATTGTCATCATAAGTATCAACTCTTGTTATTTCTGCTACATTAGTGATTCTTCCTACTTTACTGACCTTGGCTACAAGTGTTAGAGTTTCAGTAGCACCAACATTTAATGTAGATATATCTGACCATACACCTGTTGTTTGGTTATATGTTCCGGTAGTTGTTGAATTAGAGATATATGATAATCCAGCAGGTAATAAATCTGTAACTTCTATATTAGATGCGATATCTACACCATTATTTTTTATAGTTATCTTAAAAGTAACGTTAGTGTTAACGCCTGGAAATTCATTGTCAACATCTTTTATTATTTCAACATCAGCTCTTCTAGGGGTTTCTGATGCTTGAGCTTTATTATTTGCTAGGTTTGGATCAAAAGTTTCATTTTTTACAACTTCAACTATATTAGTTTGTTTGAGTGGCGAGACTACTCTTTCAGTAAATCTAAGAATTTTAGATGAATTAGTAAGATCGATTGTTGCAGAAGCTAGGTTTGGAATTTTCCATACACCTGTTCCGTTAGTACCTGTGATTGTATAAGTTGAATCGAATCCAGCAGTCAAGGTATGACTAATATACTCAACACCTGAAGGCATAGTGTCATTGATTTCGATGTTTTTGGAATCATCTGGTCCTTTGTTATCAATTTTTACAAACCATGTGATAATATCACCAACGTTTGGAGATGAGTTACTTACTGCTTTTGTTAAATTTAAATCAGCTTGAAGTGGATTGATTTCAGTTGTAGTATCATTGTTTGCGTTTACATTATCGAACTCGTCAGCAGCTATAATTTTACCTGTAACAGTAGCTTTATTTCCTGAAATAATTTTTGATGTATAAGTTACTGAAACTTCCTCACCAACATTTAGTTGTGGAATTGCCCATTGATCGGCTGTGCCGTTAGGAGTTATAGTTCCTTTGGTATGTGTTTCAGATATTATCTGGGTGTTAACAGGGGAAGTTAGAAGTGCGATTATATTATTAGCTCACCTTTCGCAACCAAACTCCAACCTCATTTTAGCCAGTTCTTCAAAAGATCTTTTTAAGGCTTCTAAATATAGTTTTGATTTTAATTGAA
>JAYUKV010000047.1:0-4466 GCA_043764135.1 bacterium
GCAGGCTCTACAAGAGTGAGTTGTTGATATCATTATCAAATGATAAAAAAATATACACATCTTTACAAATGTGTATATGTGCTAGTTGAGGAACGACCAAGAACCAAATGATTTAAAAAGTTTGTTATAATCAGAATTTTGAGATATAATTATCTCAAATTAATGAAACTTATTAACAAATTAGGTTCTGTTAAAAATTTTGATAGAAGTCTTGAAGTACTAAAACAAACACAAAAATATTTACAAACAGAAGAAGGTAAAAAACTTCCAAAGGCGGAGGTTGTTGGATTGGCGTCTAAAAAAACTGAAGAATTTAATGAAAAAAGAATTCAAATTTATATGAATAGACTTTCTAAATTCTTCACTTATCCTAGGGGTCAAGATGCGGATTCTATTGCAAAGTATGAAAGAAAAATAAATAAATTCAAAACGATTTTATTAGATAAATTTGTTATAAAAAAAGAAGATATACCGAAAAATGCCTATTATCTAAATCAGGAAATAGCGTATGATAGAGGTCATGGCCACGTTACGTTAACAGTAGGACAAGTCTGGCGACAACCCCCCAACCAGGGGCTTTTAAATTAAATTGATTGGAGTTTAAATTAGAAAATTGCGCTTACTCCTCCTATATCTATTAATGATTGACTGTATTTCTTGGTTTGGAGTACTGGTGCTGAACCAGGTTCATTAATTGAATCGATGTTTTCGAAGATCTCTGAACATTGATTAACAAATGAATCTATTGATTTTTCTGATTTTTTATCTTGAATATATTTTTTTAACCATGTTGTAAATTCTTCTTGCTCCGTAGTTTCTAACGAATTATACCAAAGCTTAAAGTTATTAGCAGCATCTTCATCTACTGGGCCAAATTGTTGCCCTTCATCACTTTTTACTTTTAAGTTTTCAATACAATTATCTGTAAAGGTTTGAGTTGCCCATAGTTCTTTTGCTGATTTTATACTTTTTAGTATAGATAAAAAGAATTTACTAGTAAAATCTAATTTATCTATACCTTCTATAACCTCAAAAAGTCTGCTTTGTGAAAAATCAAAATCTAAAACTATATCCGATTCAGTTTGCTTATCTTTTTCATCACTATCTAAGCCGCTTGGAATATGTTTGTGTTTTTGACTAATATATGCATCTTCGAGTTGTTCTTTCATATTTGAAACCTGCATTTGGATTTTGGATAAAGGATCATTATGAGGCTTATTACTAACTTTATAACTATTTTGAGAGTATGTACTAAAGTTTTTATGTCCATGGTTTCGTTCGTATAAATAGTCAGCTATAATAGGATTTTTTTTATAATCCTTTGAGCCCTCATTTAAAATATCAAAGATATATTTAACATAGAATTCTGTTAATAATATTGTATGATTAAAACCTCTTGTAGAAGCATTAAACCGATTATTAAACAATTCACCAGTTAATGCTGCAACAACACCTTCACCTAAGATAGAAAATGTTTGCTTAGATTGATTGGCTGTGCTATCTTTTGGTTTTAGCTTCTCGATAAATTGAGAAAAGCCGTGATACACTATACCAGTTGCAAGTGCATGACTTACTTCATGTAAGAAAAACAAAGGATTTTCTGCTGGTCGATTTAAATAAGGTTTAGAATAATCTTTGGAGATTAAATTTGATTTCAATTCTTCTGATCTATCATCATCGGTTAAGATCACAATTTGATCCCTGATTAAAGTATCTGTTCCTGTATTGCTTTCTATTCCATAACGAACAATATATTGTCCTTTGTATGAATCCTTGGATGGAGTTATAGGTTCTTGTTCTAATTTTAGAGTTGTTCTTTCTTTGTATGAATTCACAATTCTTTGAACATCTTTTATTAAGACTTGAGAACTATCATACTTTGCAATATCTAAGAATTTTGTTTCTTCAAATTTATCATTTTTAAATTTAAGTACAATTATCAGTTGATTGTTTGCTACTCCGACTTTTGAATTGTAATCCCCTGACTTAAAGAAATTTATTAAACAATAATAATCTGGATTATTAAAATTACTTATATACATGCTTGATGGCTGGGTTAATTGATAACCTATTGATTGAAAAGAATTAGAAACTTCATTAAACATAGATATTTGGTTAGCTTCTTTCTCACCGATACTCACAGGTTTAACTTCTTTTAATTCTTCTTCTGTTCTTGGTTTTTTTAAATCAATTAAATTAATTTCTTCACCGTTTAATATTTTTTGTTTTTCATCTTCTGTAAGGGTAGCCAACAACTCAATTAGTTCAATAAAACTTTCTGTATCAGTTTTATAACTTATCTTATCAATTTTTACTTTAACTTTAAAAATATTCAATTGTATATGGTCTATACAGGATTGAATAAATAGTTTTTTATTATCCTCAGATAAGGCTTCCAAAAAAGTGATCAACTCCCCTTTTAAATTAAAAGATAAAATTGAGTTTACTGCTTCTATACTTAAGTTGAGATTTTGTTTTAGAGAGTCGCCAAAATTATTGTTCATCATTACACAATATTGTTTTGAGATTCTATCAATTAAATCTGGGTCCATTTCTTCAATTATAATGTTGTCTAAATCTTCATCTGCAAGGGATTTAAAATCAATTTTCTTAAAATATTCTACAAAAGCAATAGTCAAATTAAGATACGAAGACTCTTCAAGGCTTAATTCTGAAACTTTACCAGTTTCAATTTTTTGAACTTGATTGCTTATCATTTCTTGGTTTATCTCTGGAATAAATTTCAATATAGATTTCGTTACTAATGAAGTTAAAACTTCTAATTCTGATAATTTTTCTTTAGATTTAGGCTTATTAATAATAGGACCTATAACAGGAAATTGCTTTATCAATCCTTTGATTCTCTTTGACTTGGAACTATCACCCTCTTTTCCATTTAAGTTTTCACTGTTAGCGTTAATTCTATTTGGTCCACCCATATATTTGTTTTTGTTTTTAATATGTGTATTATTGTACTTCAACATTTGAAGATTTACAAGGTAAAGTAATTATTAATAATACTTTTCAAAATAATAATATTAATTAGAATATAATTTATTAAATTTTAAACGGTAATGAGATAATCAATTTCGTATTTTTTTAACATTTTAGTATTCCAGTTGTTAATTGATTGAGCTCTATTAACATCGTTCAGAAAGGGTTGGCTTAGACTTACTCCCTTCCAAGGTCTTAATTTTAATGAATTAAGTAAAGAATTAGAAGGCTTAAGAACACAAAGTGCAATTTTAATTTTCTTATTTAGAGATCTGATATACTTAATACCTTGTTCAATTTTATCTAAGTCATCTGTGATCTGAATATAAACACTTTTTACAAAGTTATAGCTTAATTTTTCTTTTAGCCTGTCGTTTTCTTCTTGTTGCCCTTCCCCTAAATTACAATTATAGGCGACACCGATGTCAACCTTGTTTTCTATAGATTGAAGGTATTTCAAAAGACTTAATGTATCAACCTCGCCCCTGTTAGAACCTGAAACAATTAGAAGCTCTGAGATGTTACTAAATGTATTAATATTTGTTATATAACTATTCAATTCTTCAGTAATCTTATCTAATTTACCAAAGAAATAATGATTACGAACACTAAAAGTAACTGTCAATTGATGATCATTTAGCAATGGAGCAATTAAAAAAGGTGAAACATTATCAGTCTTATCAGTTAAATGTATTGGACAGGATTCTGGAATTTTATTGAGATTAAACTTTATCTTTGTAAGATCTTTAATTGTTAGTTCGTATTTTATCATAATATGAATATTAGGCATTTATCAATTGTTGGTCAATTAATATAAAACAATTATTTATCGACCTTAAAATTCTTTTCCATATATTCCTGATTCTTGTAGATAATCTTCTCTAAGATTTTAAGATCAATATCTGATAACTTTTTGACGTACAAACAGCTTCCTTTGGTTTTAAATTTACCTAATTGCTCAATTAACTCTGACATTAATTCATAACCACCTAAACAATAAATCGTTATCTCATTAGCTCTAGGGGCAAATCCAGTTACGAACCAATCAGCCTCGCATGCTTTGGATATATAGTGATATTTACCATATCCAATTATTTTTCCCCATACCACTGGATTCTTTTCTGTTACTTGAGTAAAGATCTTAAGTAATTCAAGACAGTCATCGACTAATTTTGGATTGGCAGTTGAGCGAATAAAGTCTTCTGGTATTATAGTTGTGGGTTGTGTTTTATTTATATACTTAGCCATAAATATTTATATAATTAGTATAAATAATTTAAATGTTTTGTACTATATCATTAGAAACGAAAAAAAATTAGCCCTTCCTAAATAAATTTAGAAAGGGTTTGTATGTCTTTAATTACTTAAAATCTTTGGCATTACTTAAATTAAATAGTTAGTGAATATTATCTTCATGAATAATCATGAGGATATATTTTGTATTAAATGTTCGTGTAAAGAAAAGATTAAAT
>JAYUKV010000048.1:0-4432 GCA_043764135.1 bacterium
AAGAACTCTTAATAGCACAAAAGAAAACATTCAAAAAAACTTAGATCATTGTTTGATAAATATGTACAGTTGAGCTATGAGTTAGCTATAATTACATGAGAGATGTAAGATATGTATTAACATTTAACATGTTTTAATTCTATTAATGATTTATAACATTTATGTCAATATTAAAGAATTGTTTAACATTAATTGTATCATTTCAGTGTTTTGCTAAAATAATTGACATAATAAATGGATTCAATTAAGAATTAATTCAATATGGTCAAAGCGTCCAATTACCTTTTAAATATAAGAAATTTAGTAACAATTGCAATTTTTATAGTTGTTATAACTACAATTACATTTAATAATGTGAAATCTCATGCCTGTGAAAATAACGCATATTCAAAAGAATGCTTAACTCTTAATGCTATAAGTTCGGGATGTATTCCTAATTTCCAAATCTCGGCTTCTGCTGAGTATAAGGTAATTAACGCTCAAAGCTGCACAAAATTTAAAGACTATCTTGCTGACCTAGATAAAAGCGCAAGTAAGTATAGTACACCAACACTTAAGTTAAACAAATACTTGTTAGCTGGTATTATCCAAAAAGAATCAACTTGGGGACAAGGAGGAAATGCAAAAGGATGTAGTATAATTGGCGATAACGGCAACGGCTATGGTATTGCACAGATGGATAAAAGCTTCAATCCTGGCATGATACAATCTGGCCTTGGCAAAAAAACTACAATTCAATTTGGTGAAGAATCGTTTAGATGGGATAGTTGTAAAGAAAGTATTTTGTATATGGGGGCGTACTTTAGAAGTATCGAAGATACGGGTAAGAAAATACTTGTAAACAAAATTGCAGCAGCTGGAATAAATACAAAAGAAGATAGTAATGGTTTTGTGGACCCTAAAGCAAGCAAAGCATATTTGCAAATGATATTAATAAGTTATAACGCAGGTCTTGGAGGTGTAACAAGTAAATGTACTTTAAAGAGCGATGGATATATTGACGAAGGTGCTTGTAACTTG
Organism: bacterium; assembly: GCA_043764135.1. Lineage (GTDB taxonomy): Bacteria > Patescibacteriota > JACMRA01 > JACMRA01 > JACMRA01 > JAYUKV01. The sequence continues at coordinate 1,021 of JAYUKV010000048.1, forward strand.
TACAACCCATCAGGAAAATACAATTATTCTACCAAAGTGTATGAATTTATGGATGATTTTTTTGATTGTGAAAACAATAGAAGACCTGTCTTAGGAGAGCTTGAAGAAGCTAATACACAATCAGGATCATCTAAAAAACTAGAAGAATGTATGAAAAAAATTCGTTCAACTATAAACGCATCAGTTAACGTTCCAGGGAATTTTAATTTCTCTAACCTATTGAGAAAATATATGTCTGAAAATACTACTCACGTAAGCGCACCAAATGGGTCTGATTATGGTCAATGTGTATCATTAGTAAAACACTATCAACAATTTATAGGTGCTAAATCTGATCCAGTCTGGTTCGGTCCTAACAAAACTACAGATATTGGACCAGTTCAAAAATGGGAAGCTTATCAACAAGGTGATAAAACCGGACTTGATAGCAATGATAAATATGAAGCTATGGTAGTAAGTGATTTTAATTCATTAGAGGTTGGTGATATTATTCTAATGAACGGAAGTACGAGATATGGCCATACTGGAATATTTATTAACAAGACTTCAGATTCATTTGATTTATTTGATCAATGGGTTATAGGAGGTAATAAACCACCAGGTAAATCGACTTATAATAAATCCTTATTTATATCTGCAATTCGATACATTAAAAAGTAAACAATTATGACAAACTTTAAAACAATCTTTCAAAACAAATCAGATAATGCAACAGACAGCTCATCTGAGAATCAATTAAAAAACAAACTAGTTAATTCTGTAACAGCAATCAAGGAATCAATAGATGAGTTTAATTCAACACATCAGGCTACTTCTATAACTAAACAAGCCGAAGAATCAATCAGCCCGAGTGTTGAATTGGCTACAAATAATCAAATCTTGATATCACAGTTAAATACCTCCACTGCTAGCTCTGAGAGTGTTGCAAAAGAATCCAAAACAGAACCTAAAACAAGTATTGAAGACTCCAAAACCGAATCTGATAATACAGAAAAAGCAAAGATAAATAAAAAATTTGATTCAACTAAGAGTCAAGAAAATAAGTTTAATTATAATTTTTTAAAATCAAAATTGCCTTTTAACAGCAACTTAGTATCAATATTACTTTTATCTACATTGTTCTTAATTGGTGTTACAATTATTGGCTTGGCTTTATTTCCATCGACTGTAAAAATTGATGATAAATCATTACTTCAAAACACAGAAAATACAGAATTAACCGCTCAAAAACCATTTTATATTAATCTTAATAATGTTAACTATTATTCTAGTTTTGTTGATGGTAAAAATACGATCAATCTAGGTAAAATCAACGGAAAACAGAATATTAAATACGGTTCTTTTTATAAATTTGGTCCATTTGGAATAGATAGTTTGAATACTCAATCTTTAGTGTTAGAACGTGACTTTAGCCCTATTGAAATTGAAAGCGGATTTAACAAATACTTCGAAACTAAAGATGCCAAAATTATTTTAAAACTAAAAAACAATGAAAAAAATTTCAAAGTTTTTATTAATAATAGTCTTGTTTATGAAGAAGGAAAACAATCAGATATTTGTTCTTTCATAGAACCCTTACTTGATTGTGTAGTAAAGTTCGAAAATGAAAACTCTAAATATCTAAAATTAGAATTAAAAGATGGTAATAACAATAATACAGTTGTTTATGATGGTAATATTGAGTTAATCAAACCTTCAACCCTAATTTGTGACAAAAAATTAATAGAATATGATGGTAAGATCAATTGTACTTCTAATTTTGATGGAAGTGTAAAAATAAAAGATGTTTCAGTCTCAGTAAGAAATGGTGTAACTTTTGAATACCCTGAAACATTAAATGATGGACAACAAACCATTACTTACTCAATAACTACACTAAAGGACATCAAAAAGGATATTACAGAAGATTACATAGTTAATAAACAATTACTTGATATTCAATTCAAAACAATAGTTGATACAAATGTCGGAGCAGATGAAAAACCTCTAATTATTTTACAACTAACACCTACTACTGATACAACCCTAAGTTATATCGGATCTTATACAGAATCACCTACCAGTGGAATTAAGAGACCAATTACCAATGGATTGACTACTCAATTCAAATCTAATCAAAAAGGAGTACTATCATCAGAAGTCTACAATGAAGAAGATAAAATCAATATAACCTACAAATTAAAATTTTCTAATAAAGCAGGTCGTATTGTAAACTATTCTTGCATAAGAAATTACAACCAAAAAGAGTTTAATTGTGTAAAGAACTAAATAAATTATTTATTAATCAATTAACTTCAATTGACATCTCAATTCTAATATGATTTAAGGATACTGAAGACTTTTATAATTGGTAAAGAAACCATGTTTGATTACTCAAATCTCAATCTTATTCAATCCATGACAATCGGCTGTTGGAAATATTACAAACTCACTGGAACTCTCCTCAAAGATTATCAAGTTCTTCAAAAGCTTTTTCTTAAATACAAAGATGTAACATTACCCGATGTAACAGAATTGTCTGTAGAGATTCTTAAAAAGCTTTTAAAAAAATCACCGAGCTATAAAAACCTTTCTTCTGCAGAACAAAAATCTGTTAAGGACTTAGCTCACGCGTTAACTATTGCTTGCAGTCAAAGAATTAAAGCAGTCCATAAAAAGTTAAACATTGTTTACAAAAATGGTAATCTTCAATGGAAGTGTAATTCGGATAACCAAGCATTAAAAGTAATTAATGAAAGATTTCAGAATCAAACCAACAAGATAGAAAAATCTTTAGCGCTTATTGCGATTCCTGAATTGCGACAAACTGCTGATGTAATGATGTATTCATCGTACCCATTTATCAGAACCTATTGCAACAGAGTAAACGCATCTTCAAGCAATTACGGCTCGCCTTTTGATGAAAGATTCCAGAATGTAGTTATAGGATATCTTGCGGCAACGATGTCTTGGGATTATAAGAATGGTGCAAAATTTAGTACTTTTGCTCTATTCTACGGAAGATCCATTGCATCTAGAAATGATGTAGAAAATAATATGAATTTTCACTTTAATGTAGGTTTTGTACAAAGATGTAAAAACCTGCATAAACACTCTATCTCACTTCGTAACGAAGTCTCGATTGAAAATACCAATCAGCAATATCACCAAATCGAAAAAAAAGTCAGAACTTTACTAGGACCAACTTTATTTGAAGTTGAAAGCTTTACTTTTGCACTAGGTCATCAATTTGACTATGAAAGTAGCGACTCTTTGATTGAATCTGTTGAAAGTTTTGAAGAGCTATCCGAAGACAACCTTTACTCACTGTCTTATATACTCACCTTTCGCAACCAAACTCCAACCTCATTTTAGCCAGTTCTTCAAAAGATCTTTTTAAGGCTTCTAAATATAGTTTTGATTTTAATTGAAA
>JAYUKV010000049.1:0-4422 GCA_043764135.1 bacterium
AGGGTGATGGGATGCCTGGTGTAAAAGTATTATGGAGAGGCTTGATGAAATTAAACGGGATATTAAAATATACCCACATATTTGTGGGTAATGGGTAGCTTTTGGGTTTTATTTTTAGATTTGGTGAGGTTAAGTTGGTATTTTATTTTGGTGTTTAAATTGTAATAAATTTATCAATTACAGGTTTGTTAAGATCCTCTAAACACTTGATAATTCATTAAAAGTATGCTAATCTTTAGCAGTTGTAAGTAAATAAAACTTCAACAAACAAACACAAATACAAATGATTCAAATGAAAATTAAGACTTTCCTGACATTAACTGCCTTGACTGTTGTAGCAATGTTATCAGTGACAATGATTGGTCAGAGAATTGGGCCAAAACCCAAGAGACCTATGACTAGAATGAGTCCAAGCTTGACATGCACAACGACAAAAGGCTTTAATACCAACATGATTCTAACGACAACCGAACAACAATACATTCAACCATACCTAACCAAACTCAAACTTTACCAAGATAATTGTGGCTCTCAAGCATTTAGTTCGATGATGATTTTTACAAGTATGCCAACTGATCCTGCCGCTATCGCACAAGAATCTGTAAGAATAAGCAATATTCTTACAGCTATGAGTAAAATCGGAATCAAACCAATAATCATTGCAGAACCAGGCAAATTGAGTTTTATTGAATTCAACCAAAGATCTTTTGATAAATATCTTTCTGAATTCTTTATTTCCCTCAAAGCCAATGGAGTTACAGACCAAATGATGGGATTATGGGTTCCATTTCCAGAACCAAATATTCCTGTTTGGAATAGTATCGGCAGCAACCCTACAATGATCGCACAAAACTTCAATATTTATATGGAAGCTTTGAGAGAAACATTTCCTACGGTGAAAGGTTCGATACTACTAAACTCTAAGTCTTTTGCACCTGAAGACGTAAACTGGGAGTCAGGGCAATATTCTTCACTAGCTGAATACGGTTCTAGTCTAAATCCGGCGTATCTAGATTCAGTTGGAATTCAAGGCTTCCCATGGATAGGACCTAAGGGTACTGAATGGGGCTACGATAAATCAGCTGAAACCTTTTTACAACCTGAACTGACTATTGAATTAGCTCAAGCTGCTGGAGTCAAAAAAGTTTGGTTTAATACCGGATCCTTTAGCTCCAAATATACATTGGATCCAGCTAAGACGGTAATTATCCCTAACATTGAACGAGCAACTACACTTAACTCAATTCTGATTACAAGTGTACAAGTTCGATCAGCTCTAGGCAAAGATTCAAAAGTTATGCTTCACATCTTTGCTGAAGACAAATCACAAGTAGCGGAAGCAACCAACTGGTCGTTTTCTAATACTCAAGAACTAAACATGCTCAAGAATTTCATAATTCAAGCTAATAAATTTGGCTTCGAAACAGGATTCTTTGATATTGCTAAATAGTTCAATGTCCATACTAGCGTCTATACTAAGTCTATACTTAATGTATAGACGCTTTTTTTTATAGGGCTTCCGCAAAATAACACATGACAACAATCACAATTACTATAAAACCTCACATAAAAAAAATATAACTCCTAGAAAAATCTAGAAGTCAATTAAATTTGTTAATCAAAAAAGTCAGTCAAAAATTAATTTTTAAATGTCTTGCATTCGATTAACAAAAATTAAGAATTGTTCGAACCATGCATCTTCTGCAATCTCAAACTCAGCCAACTTTTCAGCCCCTCGAATGTAATAAAATATCAATGTTTCTCTATAAACATCTTTTTGGTTGATGTCATTGATGTTGTTTTCTATTACCTTGCTTACTGGTCTAAGTTCTAATTTATTTTCTCCCTTAGACCAAACTGTTATTTTATCCTCACTGTTTTTTTTCCATCCCATAACCCTAAGGTAACCACTGCAGAATAAGTCTACAATGATAGGAAGCCTAACTTCATTGATTCGTCCGGTACTCATAGCTGACAACCTGTAGTGCTCTTCAATTATAATTACACAAGATTGAAACTTTGTCTAGCTTTGTCCAATTCTACTTTGTTCGAACAGAATTAGGGGAATTATACATTTCTTGAAAAAGAGAATAACCCATATAACCACTACCACAAAGCAGAATGAAAGAAAGAATATAAAGCACTATTCTTGCAACAAAAAACTTCTTAGGAATAGGTTTTGGGATAACAAATATTCTTCTAGTGTTAACTTCAAGTTTTTTTTGTGATAAAGCTCTCATGATCTCAGAATATTGCTCAAGCGTATCTAGATGACCATTTGCGATTTGAACAGTCACTTGATAACTAATCTCTAGTATTTCTGTATTGTATTCTCTAATCAACTTTGTCAGGATACTTTGATCATAACAGTTAAGTTGTGTGTTTAAGAAATACTCTTTTAGCTCAGGACAGAAATTAAAAACATTTAAATCAGGTACTTCATGATAACCATAGTTCACTTGGTTAAAACCTTCCATCGTCAAGCCCCTCAAAACATAAAGTTTATTTCCTAGCTTTTCCCAATTCTAATAATCTGTCAAAAAAAATAAAAAAAATACGACTAAAATTAGTCTATTTAAGCATAAAAACTATGCAATTCATCAATTCTTTTAGAATTAGCAGGAATCAAAACACATATATTGTTTGTTTTTCCATCTATAATTTTACCAGCTCGTATTTCTAGAACACAGCCAGCCAAATTAGATGCAATTATTTCAGGAACAAATATGTGAGAAGTATTATTTACTTCAAGTTTCAAAATTTGAACTATAATATCAGCAAAATCTAAATAGATTAGTCGATCTCTAGTCTCAAAAGCTTGTAAACTAAAAACATGGTCTGCTCCATCAAAACCTTCAACAATCATATGATCAGGATTAGAAAATATTTCACCAATCTCTACCCCAATTTCAGAAGCAATTTCTATAGACTGATTGAGAGTTAGATCATCGAATTTATATGTTTTCTTACCCTCATTAGAATCAAGGTATATCTCAAACCCTTCATCTAAATGATCAAGTTGAATTACATCTCTTATCAATGATTTTGCATAACCATTTACGATTTGTAAATACTCATACATTGGACATTTTACCAATCTTCCATGTTTACTTTGATAAAAAGATTTCTGTTTTTCGAGTATTGCCGTTATATTCATCCTTAAAAAACCCAAAAGTAGAACATTTTCCCCTAAGTTGTCTCCTAACCTAGGAGGTAATTATTACAATGAAATATAATTAAGTTTTATGCAAATAAACAGATTCAATAGAATTAGGTTTATTCCGTATCCTTCTTACCCTTCCCTGGAAAAGTATCTACATTTATATTAATTATCGCTTTATGTTGAAATTTTGGATTTGAGTCTGTTGAAAGAATTTTTTTATTTATCAAGTATTGATTAAATTCTTCTATAGAATCCAGATTAATTCCATCTATTAAGAATTGTTGAAATGCTTTTACAACCCAAAAATGACCATTCCTAAACTCTCTAATGTCATTAAATTTCATCAAGTAACTCGCTTGAGCTGTTGAAGCAAAACTTGAATTACCAGCTATTGAGTTATACCCCACGAATGCAATTGAGTTCTGAGCAACATCTTCGAATGAATGTACTCTACTAATTGCAGGCGTGAGCTGGGTTAGATAAGTCTGTCCTTGATACCTTGACGCTGTTAATTCTGAAGGTGGATCTAGGGAGATTAAATGTTCTACTTTTTGATTATACTTCTCCATATATCTCATAGACAATTCCGTTGCTAAAATTGACCCCAAAGAATGCCCTATTAAGCGAATAGGAGTTGACTTAGCTAGACCCCACTGCACCAGTCTCTCCATCACTGCTTCTGAGATTGGTTTTAACCATGTCGCAGCTTTATAGACATCAAGGCTTAACGCAGGTGATAATCCATTTGCAATTGTGGACCAATCAAGCCCTAACACAAGATCATTAGGATATAGTTGAACAAGCGACTTACATATCAACTGAAAATCCTCATCAAAACTATCAGCAAAACCATGTGTAATTATCCACACTCTAAACTTAGAAGAATTAAACTTTGAACTCAAATCTTGGTTTGAAATATTGTCTAACTGCACTACCTGCTCCTTATCGATAGAATAACTGATTAAGGGTTCTCTTATAGAAGAGTTTATCCTTGTGCGTGTTAGATCTGAATTTGAACCATTAACAATTATCGGTGAAAGAAGGTCCAAATCAGATTTTAGATATTTGTATTTGTTTTTTATATCACTAATAGATTTTGATTTAGAAAAAACAAATTTAACTTTTTTTATAAAATGATTTAATCTTGTGCTTTTCATTATACTTAACTCACCTTTCGCAACCAAACTCCAACCTCATTTTAGCCAGTTCTTCAAAAGATCTTTTTAAGGCTTCTAAATATAGTTTTGATTTTAATTGAA
>JAYUKV010000050.1:0-4362 GCA_043764135.1 bacterium
TTAATAATAGACCAAGAAAGAGATTAGGCTATCAAACACCATATGAAGTATTTTATTCATGATAAAATGGATGAATTGCACTTTGACCTTGAATTCAAGGGGTGGGAATATAGTAAGTAAATATCAATTTATACTCAAACCACACCAAATTCCAACTAATCTAAATGCCAAAATAGTTTCAAATTGCAACTATCTTAATCTTTTATGCAATTCATAAAAAGTTTGAAATAGTCACAATTATAAATTATGTTTTTCTATCTACATTTGAAGGAGGTTTGTGTTATTTGAATATAAAAATAGATAACAAAAAAAACACCTTTAGGGTGTATCTCTTTGATCGCAATGCTGGCCTACTTTCCCCGGTATCTGCATACCAGTATCATCAGCGGAAACTTGTTTTACCAATCTGTTCGGAATGGGAAGCGGTAGTTCCAAGCCCCTTGAAGCATTGACTATCTAACTATGAAATAAAGTTGAAAACTTGTCAAGTATTACTTCCCAATCTCTTAGTTATTAAAGCTATTATTGGTTATTCTAATGGGGAAAAACAGTGTTACAGATTTGTTAATTATTTATAAAATTTTTATCTAATTCCAAATAATAACTGAATTTACTATAGAATTAAGAATAACTTTTCAATATTGCATGCTCGATCCTTATAAATACTTAATAAGTTTTTGCTTACGTTTGAATATAGTAATCTAGCATGGAACTAAAGTACAACTTGAATAAGAAAATAAACTATCCTAAAATGGGATAGTTATTAAAAATTAGTAAATTACAATTTTTAGTTTACTACCAATTTCGACCGTAATAAAAAAGAAACCAAAGGTCAAACCATAAAATTCCTAATATAGCACATAGAGCCATTATTGCAAAAATTGACTTTAGAGGCAATAATTTATTTTTTTGAGTTATAGTCTGTATAACAAGAACGGCTATTGATAAAATAAAAATTAATAACCCACCAATACCAATCAAGTTATTGAACATCAAGACCAAAACTAGCAAAGCAATAGGAAGGCCCACATATAATGATAATAAGTGATTTAACTTCAAAATTACAGTATTTAGAGGGGTTCTATAACCACCATTGTTACACAATAACAATATTATATAGCTCATTATTAAAGAAATAGTGTTTAGAAACGCAAATAATACAAGAATTAGAAACAGACCCCATTGATCCCTTATAAATGAATCTGAGATTCCAATTGAAAATGGTATTATGCATAAAATAAATATAAATAAGTTAGTATAAAATAAATTAATTCTTAAATTAAAAACCTTTAGCATTGACGGCTTATTATAATTAAAGTTCTTTATATTAATTGAACCCCATAATTTATAAGTAACAAAAATAAAGAGTGAGAATAAGAACAATAAGAAAGATAAGAATAAGAGTGGTCCCAAGTAATAATAACTAAATTTAGCTAGCGAACTACTTTCTAAATATTCAGATAGAAAAGCTGAAAATGCATTTAAAAGTACAATAAATGATACGATAATCGCGATAATTTGCGGAATTACAGCAATCCGTGTTAAAATATTTATGATTTTAAAGTTTTTGACATAAAAGTTAAGAAAAAACTTTTATCAAATTGTAATGAGAGTACTGTTCTTGACTCAGAAGGTGAGTGTTTGTAAGTTATAGCATAGTATAAATACACTCCAGCAATAAAAATAGGAAGTATTACAATCAAATAAATTAAACTCAAATACCCAGAAACAGGAATATCAATTGGCAAATATCTAGCTGCTCCACTTAAAGAAGCCAAATCATACAATGATGCAGAGAAAGGAGATCTGCTTACAAAAGGCAGAAACATACACACAAAAATCGCAAAGAACAAACCAGACAAAGCAAACAAATAAGGTTTTAGATTTAGCTCAGTTTTTGGCTGTTGATTATTCTGATTGTGTCGCTCAACATCTTGATCATTACTATTGTTATTATCGTAACTATTGTAATTATTATTGTTTTTGTTGTTATTAGGATTGTTAGATAATTGTTTAGTTAAAGGTTTGGATAATTGTTCTAATTGAGCAATCTTATTAGAAATATCTTGGTCAGACTGAATAAAACTAAAACTTATACCTTTTTCTTTTATAAAATAATCTATTCTGTTGGTTTTTGATGTTGTGGTTAAGCCAATATCTTTAATTCTATTATAATTCTGTCCTTCTAAATAAATAGATAGTACATCATTAAGACTATAATCGGATACTAGACTATACTGACTATCACTATTTTCAAAAAATTCAATAACATTATTAAACTTTTTTTCCTCATATGGGCAACTTACCTTCAAATAGTTTGAGAGGTTTGTTAGCTGTTGTGAGCTCATATTATTTTTTTTCATAATTAGTATTTTGTTAAATTGTCTTCAGAATTAATGGCATAACTTGTATACCCGTATTTATCTGTAAATATTAGTTGATTATTAAGTTCTTTGTAGCTGTTAAATTCCGCTTTTGTTATTGTTTCACCTTTAGAATTAATTATACCAAAATAATTACTGGAATAATCATAATATAAAATATGCCCAGTTGATTCAATTTTGACATATTTACTTACGTCTTGTGCAATTATTTCATTTTTATTATTATATAATGTCATATCAATTTTGGATTCAGAATATCCATCTTTATATATCGAAGCTTTGATGTTATCATTGATTTTTTCTATTTTACGATTAATATTTCTCATTTCTCCTTTATCATTGATATAATAATAATCATTTGTGTCTTTATTAAACTTAATTACCAACTCATCAGGGCTTACTTTTTCAAAATAAAATGAATTTTTAGATGATTTAGTTAGTTTATTATCAACTAATTTATCTACACTCTCACCTAGAAATATCTCATTACTTTCACCATTTTTAGCTATGAAGTAATATTTGGTTGGGTATCCTAACAAATATGATTTTGAGATAATTTTAGTATTATTTGAAAAAGATTTGACTTGACTAATTGAAGGTGTATTGTATATAGCTAACGCTGCCAATCCATAAATAGTTGAAATTGTGCTTACTAATATAGTAATTGTTGAAATAAACTTTAGATACTCAACTATGTATCTTTTAAATTTGTTGTTTGATTTTTTTGTTGTTTGATCGTCAATGATTGTATCTAGATTGTTAGTTGTTGATGTTTGATTCATAGAATATTAATTTTGTTTGATAAATATTTCAGCAACCCAACCTTGTTTTTGACCATTGTTGTAGTTAACGTATAAAGATTTATTAGATTGATTGTTATTTGGAGAGAATATATATTTGTATGATTTTGATGTATCGATTGTTACAATATCTCCTTTAAATAAGACAGAAATATCTTTATTACTATCAGATTTGTATGCTGTTTCACCGTTCTCTAATCTTATTGCAACCCTATCTTCAAGAATAATTCCTGTAGTATTGTTATTCTTTTTAATCTTGCTCTCCAATTCATACTTACTTAAAGAATTCTTAAAAGAATTTGCAAAAGGTGCACCATTAAATTCTTTATACTCTGGGCTAGTATTTATAAAATCTTCGCTAATATTTTTATAATCAGAATTTCTATTAGATCCTACTATCCCTATTGATATATAAATATTTGGCAACACAACCAATGAAGCAATTAAAGTTGTAATAGCAAGGATTAATGAATATTTTAACCCTAAATGTTTGAGTTTCGTGATTTTCATAATATAGTATTTTAATTTTAGATTACTGGAATTTTAGATTTAACCACAAAAGCAAAAATTAACATTATAATTAACATTACAATTGAGGCTATTAATAATATTGGTGCTGTTTTCCTTGTGATTTCTTTTTTGTAAACTACTATAGTAATGAGTATTCCAAACAAAACTAAGTTAATAAAGAATCCAACAGCATTAAAACTTCCAATAATAATTAACATTAATGAAATACAAACAAATAATACACTCAAAATGCAAGATACTAATGTGAGAAGTGAATTTTGCTTTGAATTACCTCTATTTTTTAGATATAGCACTAACCATATACAAGCAACTACAAATGTACCAATTACATATATATAACCAATCAGTCCTATCAAAATTAGCAATGAGTTAATCTCTGTAGTTGCTGATGGTCTGTTAGTTATACTATTAAACCAACCGACAACTTGATTTATTGCAGTGTTATTAATCTTGTCATATATACCTTTATACAGTCCTAAAAACCCTTGTTCCAAAGTTATAGGGTAAAATGAAAACAAAAATATAACAAAAAATGTAATTGATTTAACCCAGAGCTGTCCCACTAAACACGGGACAGCTTTCTTTGTCCCAAAATACCTAAACAAACCTCTTCTCTGTTGCACAAAGACCGAATGGTCTTTGTGGTA
>JAYUKV010000051.1:0-15669 GCA_043764135.1 bacterium
GATAAGTTACTCATCTTAATAAACGCCAATTGATAATAATTGGCGTTTTTTCTTATTTATGTTATAGAGTTAATATTAATTATGAAACTATTCAAAACTATAGCGGTCATTACACTTTCTACACTTGCGATATTTACAACTTTTACTATTTTAAGATATTATATAACACCCACAATTAAACCTGAAATTAAAACTATTAAATTTTATAATCAAGGATATAATATCCAAAAAGAAAAATTACTTATGATGAAAATCAATTCTTTAAATTGTAAAGAAACTATCATTATTGATAAACACTTTAATGCTTTGTCATTGCTCGGAGTTTATATTTTTTCGCAAGGATTAAATGAAAATTGGATTTTAAATGATGTTAAACAGTTAGTGTATTGTAAAGAAAGATTTCTTCCTTTTGTTTCAAACGATTATGTTGAAATAGATGTGTCAGTACTTTGTAAGAAATATTCAAAAGACAATTGTGACAAAAATACAGATTTTGAAGTTGAGTATTAGTTTTTATAAAAGAATATTAAATATGAAACTATTCAAAACTATATTGTTTGTGTTAATTATCACACTTACATTAATTACGTTCTTTAATATTACTAAACACTTTGTGACTCCCTCAATAAAACCAGAATTAAAAAAAGTACAAGTTGAAGAAATGGGGTTTAGTCTGGAAGGAAATAGGTTGTTGAAATTAAGGGTTTTTTCTAAAAATTGTGAAAAAATTGTTGTAATTGATAAGAATTATCACTTTATTAACTTAGTCAACTACTACCTGTTTAATTTTGAAACAAGTGATGATGATATGGTGGTTGATGAATTCAAACACCTAGTATTCTGCAAAGACCGCTTCCTTCCTTTTATCTCTCAAGATTATGTTGAGATCGATGTAAGAGAACTCTGTAAAAAATACACAAGGGATAATTGTGAAAAAAATACAGATTTTGAAGTTGAATATTAGTATATATTGGGAATCTTGCTTAAGATTGCTAAATTGACATATATATAAATATTTACAATTCTGGTAATTGTAGTTGTTCTAATTCATCATTATGTCACTGATTAATCGTTTAATTGTACTTGAAGGCCCTAGTGGTTGTGGTAAAAGTACGATCAACAAGGCTTTAAGTACAAAACTTGAATCTTTAGGGAATGTGGTTTACTCAACAAGAGAACCAAGCGATAAATTCAACCGAAGTAATGAGAACACGATGTCTGGCTTTTCGCTTTATGAATTGTTTTTGGCGGATAGAGTCGATCATGTAAGAGATGAAATTTTACCTGCTCTACTGAGAGGTGAGTTTGTTATCTGTGATAGATATATTCCTTCGACTTTGACTTATCAATGTATTGAAGGGGTGGATTTTGAGAAAGTTTATTCTGATAATTCACAGTTTATAATCCCTGGATTAACTGTGTTTTTAGAGGTTGCGATAGCTCAATTAGTAAAGAGAGTTGCGGCTCGTGATACTACAACAAGATTTGAGCAAAGTGAATTTCGCATCCGAGAAGTAGAGCAATATGGTATTGTTAAACAAAGACTTGAACATGAAAAAGGATGGAATATACAAACCATAAATAACGACATTTATTCAGTTGATGATGTTGTAGAGATGATAATTAATAGGATTAATGCTTAGTAAAAAATAGAATTATAACACAATTAGAGTTTTAACTTACTTCACCTTAATGGTGCCTCTTTCAATGTTGAAAGGGGAATTTTTGTTAATTGACTAATTTTTTTTGACAATAGTTATTGATTTGATAACTCTTAGAGTATATATATGAAGTTATACCCAATTATCGGATTAGAAATTCATGTCCAACTTAATACTAAAACTAAACTCTTTTGTCACTGCCTAAACGAATACGCACCAGACAAACCAAATAAGAATATCTGTCCTTTTTGTACTGGGCAGCCTGGTGCTTTGCCTGTGATAAATAAAGAAGCAGTTTTGAAAGCTATAAGATTTGGTCAAGCAATAGGCTCAACTATTCCAGAAAAGACTAGGTGGGATCGAAAGAATTACTTCTATCCTGACCTTCCTGCTGGTTATCAAATCTCACAATATGACAATCCAATAGTTGTGGGGGGAAAGATTGAGTTCTTCGTTGAAGATAAGAACACAGGTCAATTCGTAGAAAGTTATGTTGATATGACAAGAGCGCATTTAGAATCTGATGCAGCCAAGTTACTTCATCTAGGAGGTAAAACTATGGTTGATTTCAATCGTTCAGGTGCACCTTTAATCGAGATTGTAACTGAGCCAGTGATTACTTCATCAGCGAAAGCAATGGCATTTGTAAATGAGCTGCAATCAATAGTTAGGATGCTTGGAATTAGTGATGGTGATATGGATAAGGGGCAGATGAGATTTGATTGTAACCTTTCTCTTAGAACACAAGAAGAATTAGATAATGGTAAGCTACCTAAGTATAGAACAGAAACTAAGAACATCAACTCTGTAAGATCACTTGGTAGAGCTATAGAATATGAAATAATTAGACAATCAAAACTTTTGGAAGAAGGGACTACCCCAGTTCAAGAAACAAGAGGCTGGAAAGACGATCAGAATAAATCAGTTTCACAAAGATCAAAAGAAGATGCAATGGACTATCGTTATTTCCCGGAGCCTGACTTACAGATCCTGGAGATCTCGCCACTTGATCTAATACCCCAAGATCAAGTTCCAAAACTTCCTCAGACAATACGTAAAGAGATAATGGGTAAAGGCCTAACAGCACAAATTGCTAATACTATTATTGATAATTCAGATATTTCATCAATCTTTAATCAACTTGATAATGGTAATAATACTAAAGCGTTAATTAATATTCTAGTTGGACCACTTATGAGTAAAGCAAAACTCGATGATAAACCAATCACATCATTTATATCCAATACACAAATTGCTCAATTAGTGGAGTTAGTAAATGCTGATAAAATCTCTAATCAGAATATTACAAAACTTGTTGATCTGTTAACTACACAAGAAGAATCAGTAGAAGAAATAGCCAAGACTAATAACTTAATCATTGTTAATGATACTTCTTTATTGACCTCTATAGTCGAAACAATACTTGCTAATAATACTTCTCAAGTTGAAGAGTATAAGTCAGGAAAAGTAGCAATCATTGGTTACTTAATAGGACAATGTATGAAAGAAGCCAAAGGCCAAGGCAATCCAAAAGTCTTTACCGAGTTATTAAAGAGCAAATTAGATTAAAGAAATTGTTATATATCTGAAGATAAAATCAAAAAGATTAACAATTCAATCTATTCTACATTACTAACTCTTGAGCAGTATGATAAAGGGGAGATTATTCTTGGACAAAAATCAGTAGTCATTAATCCTATTGATTCTGATTTTATTGAGCTGTCAGTTCAATTGATTGAAGATTTGAAAGAGTTTTTAATTGTAAAAGGTAATGAGATAGGCTTGTTTGGTACTGGAGATTTAAAAAAATTTATACTTATATTGAAAAATTTAAACAGTATTGAAAACGAAGTAGAGCTTTATCCATATTTGGAGGATAAAGCTGCTAATATGTTATATATGATTATTAAAAGCCATCCTTTCGTTGATGGTAATAAAAGGATAGCTACTTATATGTTCAATGTTTTCTTGGAGTGGAATAATGTAGAAGTTGTAATGCATCCATTATTTGCAACACAAATAGCATAAAGCAAACCAGAGAATAAAGAATTAATAATCGAATTAATAATTGCAATTATTCAAAATTCAAAAAGATAATACTTAAAATTTAATTTTCTATTTTTTAATATTTTATTTTTACTTTAATTATTACCCTCTGAGATTGAACTAAAATTAAAATAAAATTACTCCCATACTTAAACAAAGTAGGGGAGTTAATAGTCTAGCTAATTTTAGAAACCAGAGCTATTGAGTTGGACGTTGTCAATACAATTGTAATCTTTTTGATTAGCTAAAGTATCGATCTCATTAATCGGATTAACGGTAATAAAGCCGTTATAGATATTATCATTGATCTCAACAAAACCAAGAATATACTGTGGCATCAACCAGCTTGTAGACTCGTCTCCAGAAAGCAGAGCAGAGTTAGCGCTAGTATTGGCGGTGTAGTTGGACAGGTCTTGAAATGTGATGACATTAGTTGTTGGTTCAACAACATTTGTACCCCAAATAAAAAGACAATCCATTTTGATCACTTCAGGCACTTCAAGTGCTTCATGATCGTTCTCGGTTGAAGGGTAAGTAATCAGTCCATTCTGAGGAACTAGATAACTTACAAAACAACGATTTACTTGCTCAGATGATACAGTTGTATCTTGCAAATAAACCAGAATCGGAAGCTTAGTAACAGGAGAGGATTGATTAAGGTTCATATATGACATATATGATTCAACCAATTTCTCAGCCAAGGCTGTTGAATGTTCGCTGATTTCCTTGACTGCTTCAAGCAGGTAGGATACATCGCGCGCTTTGACAATGAATGTTCCAGGAGCGGTATTGATTAACTCTGTATTAGAACCTCCGCGACTTCCGATAGATTGAACGTCGAGAATCAGTTGGTAAGTATCGTAAAAACTTTTTTCGATCCCTTGGTTAGGCAGCACTTGAATTTCTTCAAAAGAGCTTCCATAGACTGGCAACGTGAAACAAATTACCTCGGCATACCGGTCTAGTGAACCTACTTCAATTGAGTAAGTGTGGGATACAGATGTTTGAGTAACCTCAAAATTAATAGTTTGATCTGGGTTACCAACGACGGGCAGAGGGTAGATTCCTGGTTGAATGATCGTTGCAACCTGAACCTGACTTGTTGCGCTTAAAGCACTGATAGCTTGACACATGTTGTTACCTGCTAAAAAATAAACTTGTAGTTTTAAACTACAATCTTAGGTATAATATAAGTAATGCGAATTGTCAATAATTGACATTTAGAAAGTTGCAAATCAATAATTAAGTTATACTAATATGGAAATATCATCACAACCAACGATCTCTGAAATCCACAACTTGTATCGTAATTTAATCGCAACACCTTCTGTTGTTGCAGAATTTATGCTTAATCGTTCAAAATTAACTGATCAATCAATTAAATCATGTTTGAGATTTACAGACTTAAGAGCCAAAAATGAAGCTGTTCGTTATGATGAGATATTATCATCTGAGCTGAGTTTTGATGAAATATTAAAAAAGTATCCATTGTTTGGAATTCCATACAACCTAAAAGACAATATTCTTGTAGAGGGTGAAATTGCAACCTCTGCATCTAAGATTATTGAGAATTTCAAATCCACTTATTCATCCACAGTTTATCTTAAATTATACAATGCTGGTGCTATACTTATTTCGCAATCAAACCTGGATGAATGGGCGGTTGGATCTTCTACTGAGAATTCTGCTTATGGAGCTAGTAAGAATCCATTTGACCAAGATAGAGTTCCAGGTGGATCATCTGGAGGACCTGCTGCCAATGTCGGATCAGGTCAATCAGTGTTTGCTCTTGGATCAGATACAGGTGGATCAATTAGACAACCTGCTTCGTTCTGTAATGTTGTTGGAATTAAGCCTACTTATGGTGCGATATCTAGGTATGGTGTAATGCCACTTGCTTCTTCTCTAGATCAAGTAGGTCCATTTACTAATTCTGTAGAAGATAACCAAACAGTATTAAACGTTCTTATGGGTAAAGATCAATTCGATCAAACAACAAGCCAAACCACTAGCCACCCAACAACTAAAACTAAAATAGATAATTTAATCATTGGAATAGCAAAAGAATATTTCATCGAAGGAGCTGACCCACAAATAGTAAAAGCTGTAAATGAGATAATAGATCAATTAAAAACTCAAGGTCACACAGTTATAGAAGTTTCTTTACCTTTAACAAAATATGGTTTAGCAGTATATTATACTACAATGACTGTAGAGACAGCCTCTAATCTTCAAAGATATGATGGAATAAGATTTGGGGCACAATTACCACTTAATTCAGAATTTGAACAATTTTTTTCTGTTAGAGAAAAGCACTTTGGTCCTGAGCCTAAGCGACGAATAATGCTTGGAACTTTTGCTTCGTCTTCTGGATATTATGATGCATATTACAATAAAGCTATGATGGTTAAAGAGTTGATGAGTAGAGATTTTAATAATGTATTCCAACAGTGTGATGTGTTAATAGCTCCTACTACTCCAGAATTTCCTTTTAAATTCGGCGATAAAACCAATAATATTGTAAAAATGTACTTATCAGACGTATTAGTGTACGGAGCTAATTTATGCAAAATTCCGTCAATATCCGTTCCTATGGGATTTTTTGAGCATGAAGGTAAGCAGTTGCCAGCGGGGATTCAGATCATGGCAGACGAATGGCAAGAAGATAAAATTTATAATGTTGCTTTATTAATCGAAAAAAAAATCATCAGCTAGATCAGTTAACTTAACTATCATAATATTAAATAAATCTGAGCTGTTAAACTATTTGAGCTATGCTGAATGATTGACAATCAACTTCATAAAAACAATAATTAACATATTAATCTATATATGTATAACACAAATCAACTAATCGAAGCATTAAAATTCAATGCCGTAGAGACTTTACCTAATACTGACGAAGCTTTGTTAAAAGAAATAGAAATTTTAGTTAATGAAGCTAATAATTCTGGAACTACCATCAATCATTATATCGGATTCGAAATATCAGGTCTTGTTCATGTAGGTACTGGTATTATGACTGCACTTAAAGTCAAAGCTCTTACAGATGCAGGAGTTAAATGTCATATCTGGTTAGCTAACTTCCATACATATCTAAATGGTAAACTTGATGGTAAATTAGAGACTATTGAGAAGGTGCGTAAAGAATACTTTGAGCCTTGTATGAGACAATGCTTGGAGGTATGTGGGGTTGATATGAGTAAAGTTGTGTTTTTGGACGGAATTACATTGTATAATCAAAAAAAAGACGGAGAATCCTTCTGGATGTACGACCTTGATGTATGTAAGAATCTAACTTTATCTAGAGTTTTAAAATCTATCTCAGTAACAGGTAAATCTGAAGGTGAAGAAGTTGAGTTTGGTACTTTAAGATATCCTGCTATGCAAGTTGCAGATCCATATTTTATGAATGCTCATATTGTTCATGCAGGAATGGATCAAAGAAAATGCCATGTATTGATGCGAGAAGTTGCCTTCAAACTCCAACCTAACCACCAACTTAAGATAGGCTCCAAGGCGATTAAGCCAATCGCTAATCACCACGCCCTTCTACTTGGGCTTAATAAACCTGAAGGTGATAACATCGAAGCTAGTAAAATGTCCAAGTCAAAACCAGATTCTGCTATCTTTGTTCATGACTCTCTAGAAGAACTTGACAAGAAGCTTAAAAAGGCGTATTGTCCAAATTATGATAGTAATCTTGCAGAAATAGATAACATATCAATTCAAAATGGTAATCCGTTATTAGATTGGTCCAAAAAGATGATTTTCCCTGCACAAAAATCTATCCTAATCTCTAAACTTGAATCTACAGGTGAAGCAAAAACTTATACTAATTTTGATGAACTTTGGAATGATTACTTAAAAGGTGATATATTCCCAACAGAATTAAAAAAAGGTGTTAGTTTGGCTTTGATCCAATGGTTTGAACCAATTAGAGATTGGTCCAGTAATAATAATGAAATTATCCAATACATAAAAAATATTAAAAGATGATCGACGAACAAAAAAAACTAGAGATCGTAGAGATTGCTTATGACATGGTAAAAGTTCATGGTTGGAATAATATTTCAATGCGTAAACTATCCGCTCAATCCAACACTTCATTACCTATTATTTATAGGTTAGTTGGGAATAAAGATGGCCTAATGCTTGAAGTTGTAAAGAACTCACTTGGACAACTTGATGAAAAACTAGAATTTATCGCTTCAAATTCTTCTGCACCTGTTGAAGATGCTGTAGAATTATTATTCGATTATCTATCTTCTAATCAATTTGTATTTGAATATCTGTATAAGAAAGATTTAACTTTCCAATCAGCAATTCAAAGAAAGAAGTTATTAGAATCATTAACTACTGTGTACACTAATGCAGGTGTAACAAATCCTGCTAGACAATCTGCAATTGCTTTATCTCAGATTATTGGACAGCTTGTCTTAGACAAGGAGTTTACTAAACTAGAAAAGCAACATATGACTCTTGCATAAAACAATTAACAGCCCTAACCAATTCTGGTTAGGGTTGTTAATCTTGGTTATTAACTGAAACCAAATTTATAGCCTATTCACCCTTTAACTCTACAAACTAATCTACAAATTTATCTATATATCACTCCTATTATTTATCTTTTACCATTAAACCTCTTGCATAATTTGCAAACTCTATGATAATTCTATTCAAAATTCTAACAATTCCCTTGTTGTAATTGAGAATTTTGTAGAATTATCATGCTTATTACTAATTATGCAAGAGGTCTATTGGGTAAAGAGATAAATAACAGAATCAATATCTAGATAAATTTTATTCAATTATTTTGTACAATTAAAAGGTGAGTAGGATATAAACGCAAGTTCTAACTTAATATAAAACTTTAAAGCAATTACATTGACTGTAAGAATTTTCTGTGATATTGCATTAAAAGATTAAATTTTACCCAAAGGAGGGTAATGATATGACTTCAACGAATTTTAGTGCGCAATATCGTACTCCATAGAGATTGGGTATGGAGATTTCTACCTCACAAACCCAGCTTACAGGTTATGATTTTCTCCACTTTGTTTCATCCTGGAACTACTATTCTGTTCAGCAAATAGTCGCTGCATATGGATTTGCCAATGAAGTAATTTATAAGGAAGATATAAAGATGCTTTGTGTGAGCGACTTGATTGAGTGGATTGAAAAGTTCAAATTTGATGAGCTATCATATTTTGCAGAGTTACTTGAAAAAGAATTGGTTGAAAATAGAAAAAAGGAATCGCTGAATTTAATTTTGAGCCATTTTGTTCAACATTTCGTTCACAACAGTCCAGGACTAATTGTAGCTCCAATTCTTGTTGAATATTTCACTTTCAATGATCAAGAAATTATTGAAGGTCTTGATATTTACTTTGGAAACAATTACGGGTGGATTGCTCTAAAAGATGGTGAAGAGTCACTTAAGAATTTACTTAAGGGTCTGGCTAAAAGTTTGTTCGTTCCAAAATTGTTACATATCGACACTTGGAATAAAGTTCTTGAAAATTTGATTTTTCAACAAATTGGTATCTGGATTAAGAAAGAACAATGCCAGGACTTAGTTATACTTACCAAGATGTTTACAGCCTATAAAGGTAGTGAAGATTTTTTACTTGAGGTCCTTAATCATCCTTTTGTTGATTGCTCACTTAAAGCACAATTCGGATTTTACCAAACAAAACCTGGTTTCAAAAAACTAGTCGTACCTGTAGGTTTAAGAATTAATGCTGAAATGTGGACTAAATTTCTAGCATCTAATACTCATATGAGTAAAGCTGTTACAAGTAATTTTGATGAAATGCAAGAAGATTACATTCAACTTGTAGTCATTCAAAATCTCAATGTGGACAACGAAAATGCAGATCACGCTAATTACTTGAGAAAACTGGGCGACTTCAAAGGATCGTCCATAATGACGAAGCAATTCAAATATGGTGTATTCTTCGAAATAAAGCACTGAAGTTTCTTGTAAAGAATTTTCCTGTATCAAATTGATACAGGAATTTATTTTTTTTGCTTTTCTTGATCCTCTATTTCTTGTCTTATTTCCTCATTAATTTCTTTCCATCTTTCCCTAATGATAGAAATATACACAATCAGAATATATGCTCCAAAGCATACACCACCAATTTGTAAAATAAATTTATGATCCATTGATTATTGTGATGCTAAATGTGCTTATAATTTATAATATATTTTTTAGTTAATGACAAATAAAATAAACCTGGACAATCATCAGGTTTATTTTTTTTCTATTAATTCTATATCCTCGTTTACGGGCGTTTGATAACCGTTGGTTGTTCCTTCGTCTCTATTAAAGAGGCTAAAGAAAAGCACTATCATAAGAATTCCAACAGTTATAACGAGAGCAACCAAAAACAAGTATAAGTTTTGCATTATACTGAAGAGGTTCATATGTTTTGTTTTTATTTTTGTAGTTTTATAAGTTAGTATACATCATAATTACAATCTGTGCAAAAATTAGAACCTCTCAAGATGAAACAGTATTGAATATGGTAAGATAATCTAGTCTTAAGCAGTGCAAAAAACTTATTAATCTTGTAATAATACGTGTTTAAAAATAATAAATTTCCATAATGGTTTTAATACATCTCCCCCATCATTACTCCCTAGCTTGCCAAATATCCAATAATTCTCTACTGTCTATATATTATGTCAAACCAAAAAATAAGGAACATTGCTATAATCGCTCACGTTGACCACGGAAAGACAACTCTCGTTGATGGGCTATTCAAACAAACTCTAGAAATTAGAGGATTAGAAGAAAAAGCAGATTTGATCATGGACAACATGGATCAAGAAAGAGAAAGAGGAATCACAATCAAAGCAAAAAATGCCTCAATCACTTACAAAGATACCAAGATTAACATTGTTGATACTCCTGGACACGCTGATTTTGGAGGTGAAGTTGAAAGAACTTTGAGAATGGTTGATGGTGCGATCTTGTTAGTAGATGCACAAGAAGGACCAATGCCTCAAACTAAATTTGTACTAAAAAAAGCAATTGAACAAGGGCTTAAAATAGTTGTAGTTTTAAATAAAGTTGATAAGCCTGCTGCAGACGCTAAAAGAGCATTGTCTAGAGTAGAAGATTTATTCTTGGACTTAGGAGCTAATGATGATCAAATGGATTTTCCAATAATCTACGCTTCAGGTGTTCAAGGAAAAGCTTCAAAAACTCCAGAATTGACTGAGAACTTATTCCCATTATTAGATACTGTAATCGAATTTATTCCATCTCCTAAAATAATGGAAAATAACTTTGCTGGTAATGATCTTCAGATTCTTATCCTTGCTCTTAAGTATGATAACTTTAAAGGAAAAATGGGTGTTGGTAAAATCACTTCAGGTAAAATCACAAAAAATGCTCAACTAGCATGTATTCAAGAAAACGGTACAATCAAGTCAAGAGTATCATCATTGATGGTATTTGATGGATTGGGAGTATCAGAAGTAGATGAAGCTGAAACTGGAGAAATTGTAATGGTTGGAGGTTTTGAAGGTATCACTATCGGTGATACAATTACAACTGAAGAATTTAACAAAGCGCTTGAAAGAGTTACCGTTGACGCACCTACAATCCAAATGACATTTGGTGTAAACACTTCTCCATTTGCAGGAAAAGAAGGAACTAAGACAACTTCGAGACAAATCAGAGAAAGACTTTATCAAGAATTAGAAACTAACGTAGCACTAAGAGTAGAAGATAATCCTAATTCATCAGAAAAATTCACAGTATCTGGAAGAGGAGAACTTCACTTATCTGTACTTATTGAAACAATGAGAAGAGAAGGTTTTGAATTAGAAATTTCTAAACCAGAAGTAATCTTTAAGGCTGTTGGAACAGAAACACATGAACCGTATGAAGTAGTAGAAATTGATGTTCCTACTGACTTTCAAGGTGTAATCATGCAAGAATTAGGTAAGAGAGGAGCTGATATCTCAGATATGAGACCTAACGACGCTAATACAGAAATGCATATTGAAGCTCTAATGCCAACTCGTGCTATAATCGGTTTAAAATCTTACTTTATTAACGGTACAAAAGGAACGACTGTTATGAATACAACATACTCACACTATGGTAAGAAAGCAACTGGATTGAACTTAGATGAAGCTCATGGATCACTTGTATCTACTGAAACAGGTCAATCGATGTCTTATTCATTAGACAATGCTCAACAAAGAGGTGTCTTATTCATAGGATCTGCAGTTGATGTATATGCTGGAATGGTAATTGGAGAATGCAGTAAGAATGACGATCTTGAAATCAACCCTTGCAAAGGAAAGCAATTAACAAACGTAAGATCTTCTGGTAATGACGACGCTGTTAATATCACGCCACCTAGACAAATGACATTGGAGAATTGTATGGAATATATCTCTGATGATGAACTTGTTGAGGTTACTCCTAAGAGTTTGAGAATAAGAAAGAAGTACTTAGATCCAAACATGAGAAAGAAGATGAAAGGTTCAAGTCACTAGTTCATACTTACACGAACATATGAAGTATGAAGCCAAAAAATAAACCCCAAGTGGGGTTTGTTTTGATATATAAACAATGAAGTTTGTGTCGATTTCTATGAGTTATTCAATAGGTTTAGTTTCTTAAACAAGAAACTATACTTTTGATCCATAGATTGCCAATGCTTTTACTGTTTTCCAAGGTGTGAAAATCTTTTCGGATTTATCAACAGATCTTTCAAAACCTTTTATTGTTGCATAGGAACCTACAACAACTTTTAAGGTTTCATATACTTTTTTAAGCTTGTCATCAGTAAGGATAATTATCTTATAATTACTTTTTTCAAGCTCTCTTGCAAACTTCCATTTATCAGCAGTGTTGATAAGTCCAACCGGCTTACTGAACACTAAGACATCATCAAAATCTGTAGGTACATACCTTTTTGCGGTTGCAATTTCAGCTGTTGTTCCCATAAGGATGATTTGAAAACCTTGTTGCAAAACAGAATGATAGAAGTTTTGTTCAACAATATCATTAAATATCTGGGTCAAGTAGTATGCGGTTCCGGTTTGGTTTTCCAGAGATCTGTTAGGATTCTCATATTGTGCGATCATTCTATCAGCTCTTGAAATATAGTGGCTACCGTAAACTTCTTCACTATCAATTGCACCTAGACAATCGATTAAGATGTAGAGTTTTTTGGGCTTTCTTTTGAGTTTTAACATTGAATGAATTGCTCCATTGTATGACAGATAGGACTCTATAACAGATTTTAATTTTGTTCAAGTTTTACCTTATAATAAAATTATTATGCACGAATGTTTAGCATTTTAACACATCTCATACACTGTTGATTTAGATTCTAGCTCTACTTTTACTTTAAATTTTTTAATCTTCGGTGTCTCGATCCTTTACAATCACTGGTGATAATTCTGATGTAACTTTAATCAATTTACCATTCTTATCATATTCATTCTTGCTTATAGTTCTAATCTCCATATGATGACCATCTGGTATATCAATAGGTGTAGGTCTTGGTTTGCCTAATTCGTATTGCCATTCTCTGAAGTATCTACTAAAAGTATCACCCTTGTCCTCATCTAAAATCTTATCATAAATATATTCAAATGTTACTACATCAGTAGCTGCATCATATGTTGCTTTGATATGGGTTGGTGGGTTAGTAAGGGTTGATATGTAATCAGATAATGTATTCTTACTTTCTGTACCTAGTTTAGTAAGTTGTTCTCCATAAATTTCTATTTCAAAGCTTTGAAAATTTAAACTACTGAAATTGCATATTTTACCATTAATTTTATAAAACGTATCGCAGTACGGTAGGATTTCAAATCCTAGATAGTAATATACTTGTTCCAATTTCAAATCCTTTTTAATTCTTGATTTTGCTATATCAATTTCTTGTTCAAAATATTTCTTTAATTTTACCTCTATTGTATTCATAATTTATTTATTATCTATTTTAAGTTCTATTGCTCTTTGAGCACCTTCCACCCAATACCTAATATCAAAAGCTTCAGGTCTTGCGCTATTGTTCTTGTATTTTAATTCTATTTCTACTTTTACTTTTGATTTGACTCGAATAAGATCTGCCCAATCTCTCTCAAGTTTTCTATATGATTTAAGATTAACATCTCTATTCATACTTACAAGATTATCATAATTACCAGACCCCCCAAACATATCTGCTATTATGTGGCCAGCATGGTCGGTTGGTAGTTTGTCTGGAGTATTTTTACGATAGTAGTCTCTGACAGTGTCTTTTATCTTTAATTCTTCTGCTATTACTTATAAATTCTACCTTTCGAGTCTGTCAACATTTTATAATCAAAGTCAGTATTGGTTAGATATTCAGAATTTGGTTTTAGCTTAATACAAGCTAATGCAGAAGCGTTAATTGTTAGAAGTCTAATAGCATATTCATGTAATGGTAGGTCATTGTCAATTCTAGTGGTTAAACATATAGGGAGTTTGTTTAAACTACTCTTGGTATATTTTATTGCTTTATTAGTTATTGCTATAGATCCTACCAGAGCGGTTACATTACCCGCACAATACCAACCGTTGGTTATTTCATAAATATCATTATCATTTAACTGACCACCTTTTTGACCGCATACAGTTTGTTTGAGTTTGTTAGGTATATCTTTATTCGGATTAGTTGTAAGCTCGCCATTATTATCTTGAAGTAATGACGAACCTAGACTAATAATCCCTGATGCACCTGAGATTCCACCTGAAATAGTACCAACGCCAACTAACGCTGCACTTATAGGTAGGCCTATACCTGTCAAAGCCATTGCACCAGCAGTTGCAAAACTAACTGCTGATATACCGCCAGCTACAGTCGATAAGACAGCGGAACCATTAGAAAGAATTGATAGGGGAGTTTTCTTTTCATTATTTGAAAAGAATTGAAACGGCGCAGATAGGGTAGAAGGGATACTTTTATAAAAATCTAGAAACCCATTCCCAAAACTTATTAATGGATTATCGTTTGGTTGTTGTGATTGTAAATCAATATTGTCTTCAAGGGGTGGGGTATCAAAAACATTTGTTTCGATTTTTGAATTTACTGATTGTGGGAATATGGCTTTTTGAAGAAAGTTGATTGTATCATCTTCATTGTGAGTTCCGCTTTGGAGATAACATGTGTAATTTTCTATAATCTTTTTCACACAACTCTTGATAATTATGTGCTGAAATGAATTTTTAGCTGGAGTGTCAAAATATAATCTGTTGTCATATATATTTATATTTCCTTCAAAATTACTTAATGATTTATCTACCAGATAAACATTTTCAAAACAAATTTTATAGTCTTTTGCTATAATTGTACCAACTGGTTTGTAGGTTTTTGATTTATCAGTTACATATTTATCTTCGATTGATGTTAGTTCGCTTTTTGTAGCTACAAAGTAAACACTGCTTGATGAGCTTTCTTTTTTGCTAAACCATCCGTTCCCCAAATCCTTGATTATGGAATTAGAACAATAAAAGTATTTTTCAGGTATATACACCGAAGAATAAGTGTTGTAGCCTTGTTGATCTTTGATAATAGCTTTGTATTCATAATTTGCATGCAAGATATTTTTTTGTTTATTAGTATATTCTTGTGCATTTTTAACAAAATCTGGTGATTGTTCTGACTTCACCACCTCAGTATTTGTTATGTCTAATTGTAATCCAGTAGAATCTTTAATATTAAGTCTTAGACTATAATAATCTGGAGTGGTTAGATGCTCTTTGAAAGTAAAATTATCAAAATCTTTATAATTTGATAAATAATTATCAAAATTTGACCTTTTGTTAAAGTTAATCTCAGAAGCAATTAATATAGTAGAATTTATAGCTAACTCATAGCTCAACTGTACATATTTATCAAACAATGATCTAAGTTTTTTTGAATGTTTTCTTTTGTGCTATTAAGAGTTCTTAAAT
>JAYUKV010000052.1:0-4337 GCA_043764135.1 bacterium
AAGCGTAAATTTCATTTTGTTTACCTATTGGTAGATGTGGATATGCAGTAAATTCTGCATAGTTCTAAACTAACATATGGGAGTAGTGATGTCAAATAATTATTTAAAAATTACCCAATATAAAATAATTGAGTGTGTGAAAATTTTGATTTAAAAATTGAAAATTATAAGATTTAAAATTTATTAAACAAAATCATGAGCATTTAAGTAGTCTTGTACATGATAATTAAGGATTAAGTATATCAAAGCAAACAAGTCTAATGTTAAAAAAGTACTATCTTTATAGATTAGAGTTCCAATTGTACTTATAATTAAAGAGCTGATCGCAACTCTTGATCCTATAAACAAAGAAGCGTTGATTAAAACAATCATCGATTTTCTCCAATGTTCAAGACATATATTTATATATTAAGAGAAGTAGATTTAGTCAATTCACTGGAACATGTATCTTATGTTCATAAGTATTGACAATTACGATTTAAAAAAGTCAGTATAATAATATGTCATTGATCCTAGAAGGTCTAAACGAGAACCAAAAAACAGCTGTTAATACTCTAACCGGAGCAACTCTTGTAATTGCAGGGGCGGGTAGTGGTAAAACTGCTGTATTGACTCGAAGAGTAGCTAATTTAATTGTAAATAAAGTACCTGGTGGTCAAATATTATGTCTTACATTCACAAACAAAGCAGCTAAGGAAATGAATCATAGAGTTCAAACTCTATTAAATAAAGAAGGTATAAGAATTCCACCTGTAAGAGTATGGGAGTATGATTATTCAATCTCACCATTATTGTGCACTTTTCACTCTTTGGGTGTTAGACTTTTAAAGGAGTTTGGAGAAAAAATTGGGATTAAGCCAGAGTTTACAGTAATTGATGAAGATGATCGCAAGAAAATAATAAAAGAGTTGATTAAGGACAATAATCTGGACCCTAAAAAAGTTCAAGTTTCATTCGTAGGTTATTTTTTTTCACAATGTAAACAAGAATTATTAGGTCCAGATGAGTCAAAAACCAAATTTAGCGAATACCCTCCTTTTATGCATAAGTTGTATTCTCAATATGAACAGAAGTTAAAGAATAACAACAATGTTGATTTTGATGATTTGATTTATAAAACTTATCTTGTTCTATCTCAAAATACAGATGTTCAAAAAGAGCTTCATCACAGATGGTCTCATATTATGGTTGATGAGTACCAAGATACAAATCACGCACAGTTCAAGATTCTAGAACTCTTAAGCCCAGATAAACTACTACAAGAGGAGAAATATCGTTCAATCTTTGTAGTAGGTGATGATGCGCAGTCAATATATGGATTTAGAGGAAGTAGGGTTGAATTAATTCTGGAGTTTGGTAAACACTATAAAGATAGCAACGAGATAACTCTTAACCAGAATTATAGATCGACACAACCGATTTTAAATCTTGCTGAAAAAGTAATCGCTTTAAACCCAAAACAGTATAAAAAAAACCTATTTACAGATAATGTAACAGAGATAAAAGTAAGGTATTATCAATCACGATCTGAATTCGATGAATCAAGATACATTGTTCGTAAACTTGCAGAACTATACCAAACCAAAAAAGAGTCCGAATTAAAAACCCCAACAAAACTCCACGAAGTAAACTACATTCCTGATAAGCCAGATTCAATATCTGCGTTGTTTGATAATATCTATCAGTCATTGGAGACGTCTTCAACTTCTTTTGGTTATGAAGAGCCAGTATTCTATAACTGGGATAATACCCAACAACTTAATGATACTGCTATCTTATACCGTACACATACCCAATCTCGTGCAATTGAAGAAGCTCTTATCAAGAGTAAAATTCCTTATAAATTAGTAAGTGGTGTAAAGTTTTTAGAACGAAAAGAAATCAAAGATACATTAGCCATCCTTAAATATTCAAATAATGGAGCTGATAAGTTATCTTTGGCCAGATTTTTACCGCTTGTGCTTGATGGAGTAGGCGCTAAGACAACTGAAAAAATAATTCAATATTTAGAAGATGAGTCAATTGTATTAGCTCCAAAATATCAAACAAAAGTCATGGAATTAATGGTAAAGATGCAAACTTGTTTTACTGATAATGATTCATTAATTGATTTTACAAAAGATATTCTAGCTAAGACTGGCTACTTTAGATATCTTAAGGATCAATATCCAATAGAAGAAGAGTACGCAACAAGAATGGATAACGTTGGAGAATTGTTTTCGATAATGCTAGGTTTTGATGAAGATCCAAAACTTGATATTAAGGCTAGATTAAATTCTTTTCTTGATCATGTAATGCTACTTACTAGTCAAGATGATGATGTAAAAGATGATTTACCAAAAGTAAGTCTTATGACTCTACACCAGTCAAAAGGATTGGAGTTTGAAACTGTTTTTTTGGTAGGTTTAGATGATGGAATCTTGCCACATTCAAGGTCCTTAATGGAGCCTAAAGAAATGGAAGAAGAGATAAGACTTGCTTATGTAGGAATTACTCGAGCTAAGAAAAATCTATTCCTAATATCGGCCAATACAAGAACTATTTTTGGAAAAATTGAATTTTATCAACCTTCGAGAATATTTAAGAATTTTATTGATTCCTCTATTTTGAGGGATAGATAAAGAAAAAATAAACAAGTTAATAACTTGTTTTTTTGATTCTAAGTAATTGGTGGTAGATATATTTTTATCTGATAAACAAGTGATTTTTTATTGGTAACAAGTCTTAACTTGGTTTCCAAAATCGAAACAACACTTGCAATATGAAAATTGCTTGAAGCTTCAATTAAATGAGTCATCAATAATACAATTGGTTTATTGATTGTTGATGTAATAAACTTATCAGAATTGAATAAGTGTTCTTTTTGAAGACTGCACAAAAGTGCTGCCTGTAACCAATTAGTTCTAGTATTTAACAGATAACTGTCGATTGAAAAAACCGCAACATTTGGCTTTAAAAACAGCCTAGATTGGATTGTACTCATTAACCTAACAAGTTCAGCTTCATTCAAGTTATATTTTATTACATTTGCAAGCTGGTATATGTCTTTTCTATTATGATACATTACAAAATGATCAGAAATGTATGCATACAAGATTAATAACTCTTC
Source organism: bacterium (assembly GCA_043764135.1). GTDB lineage: Bacteria > Patescibacteriota > JACMRA01 > JACMRA01 > JACMRA01 > JAYUKV01. Next base: position 3,110 of record JAYUKV010000052.1, read on the forward strand.
AATACTTAATTGGTTAATCACTCTGAAAAGGTTATGGCTCATTATCATTTTCAAACAACTAATTGAAATATAACTTTCAAATAAAAAAATTGCAAAGTGAAATTATTGTTTGACCTTGTTAAAAAAGTGTGTTATTACAAGATAATGAAATTAATTTTAAACGTATTTACAATATCAATATTGACTATGGTATTGTTTGGAACGACTATGGCAAAAGCAGAGGTATATACAAGTATAGGTTATATAGCTAAAAACTCAACTATTGCAGGATATGATCCAGTTAGTTATTTTGGTGTTTTAGACCCAGCTACTAACAACTTTCAACACTATAAAGGTGATTCTATCCCATTATCAATGGCATCAGTTATCAAGGTTGTAGTTGCTTTGGCAATTCTAGATGATTTGGATAGTGGTAAATACACACTTAATTCAAGTGCAATTTTACCATCTTGGGCAAACGGCGATGGTAGCGCAAGTACTACAGTAATTGGAAACCTAGAAATAATGTTAGGTCCATCAGATAATTCTGCAACTAATGCATTGATAGTAAAAGCAGGTGGTTTGGCTGCTGTGACTGCTAAAGCAAAGAAATATGGTTTAACTAATACTTCTATGAACTGTCTATTATCTCCGGTTACTATTAATTCTACCACTTGTGTATCAAAGAATGTTTCAACAATGAGAGACTTGGTTAAGGCTATGAACATTATAAGAATAAGAAATACAGCTAACTCAAAAGCTATAATAGCTCCAATGATTACAACAAAGTATACATATAATCATACAAACAGAGTATTTAACAAATGTGGGCTAAATTCAAAATCATTAGGTGATGTTGGTGTTTTTGAAATTGATTTTAACGGAGTTAAGAAACAATATATTTATGCAGCGATTGTTGATTTTCCTAATGGAGATGGTGCATATTATGATTCGAGAACAGAGCCTTTAACTGGTAAACTACCTATTACAAGTTTAACTGATAAAAGAGATCCGATTTCAAAAGCAACTCAATGGTTGATTGATGACATTTCTCAAGGATTTGTTATTAGAGATGGAGCATACTAAATAACTAGTTCCTAAAAAAAAATAAAACCCGAACAATAACGCATAACAAATAAACCTGTAATCAAAACCAGAACTGTCCCGCTAAACACGGGACAGCTTTCTTTTACACAATTAACCACCTTTAGGTGGTTAATTTGCGTTTATATTTTTTATTTAGTTAAAT
>JAYUKV010000053.1:0-15578 GCA_043764135.1 bacterium
ATTTAAGAACTCTTAATAGCACAAAAGAAAACATTCAAAAAAACTTAGATCATTGTTTGATAAATATGTACAGTTGAGCTATGAGTTAGCTATAAATTAGTAATAGTAACTAAAACCATTACTAGTGACACAAAAAGTCTTATAAACATATATTATAATAATATATAGCATAAAAACAATTATTATTCAAGCTACATTAAAAACTTAAATAATTAATCGTGTATAAACAGATTAAATCTTAGAAAAACGGAAATTTTCGGCGTCCCGAGAATTCTTCATTTTTCTTTAGATGTATGTAGTTCGTTATTATTAATTAAACAGGTTCTTAACAAATACCGCCTCAATACTAGATTGAGGCAGCAAAAGAAGTGATTTACATATCTTGTAAATCGTAAACGAAGTCGAGCATTTTGTTTGAGGTTTCAATATCTAAGATTTCACTTCGTGAGTTTTCAAAGATAGAGTCCTCAACTTTTGCCAGAATCAGGCTTGTGAGTATATGATCATAACCAAGATAATCATATATCAATTCAAAAATGAGTTCGCTAAACTCATCTAAAGTCTGGTAAGTAAAGTCTTCGAATTGCACTAAAACTAGCAACAATTCTTCAATAGCATTACACAAAACGTTTTCAAACTTGAAATCGTAGACTTGTGGAAGGCTAAATCGTGCTAGAAAGTTTTCTGGCACTAGAAGATAGATACGATTGACTAATTGTAGTCTAGCTTCAACATGACTATTAACTGCAGCAACTGCAACTTGCGATTCAGTTGACAGGCTATTTCCTAATTGAATAGAATGATAATTAAAATCATCACTCTCCAAAAATGGGAAAACAGTATAGTACATAATCGAATCTAATATCTGCTCAGCAGTCATAGGGGATTGCTTAGAAGGAAATTTGGATTCGGTATTGAAACAATTTTGAATTCTAGTATTCATTACATTCACCAAACAAAATTAGCTAATTTCTTTATAAGAGTTGCACAAAAAATAGGTCTTGTCAAACACGTTCTATATTATATTATAACGTTAATTATTGAACTTCTGATAATCAACTAAAGTTTACTTATCTAGATTTTCATTTTATTCTTTTTGAGGACCAGAAGTTTTATTATCTTCACTTGTTTCAACTTTTTTTGGAAATTGAGCTGTTTGCGTTCTTTGATTGGGGTATACCTTAGCTGTGTCAACTCTTGTTGGTTGTAACTTCTTAGCTTTATTTATTAATATTGGAAGAGCGGAAATAATTGAACCCACTACTGCACCTATCCTAAGTCCTTTGGCTGCATTTTTGATTGTTTCTGCATACGGAACCTTAGCACCAAAATCAAATTCTCTTGATAAATTAAATGATCTTGCTCCTTGCTTCACGAATTCTTCATGCACTGATCCGTTAGCTCCCATATCAAGACCTGCTCGGAATTGAGCATCGACAGGAGATAAATTCTGAAACCCTTCTTTAACAGCTTCTGGAAGAGTATTAAGAATTGCATTTTGATTTTCTACTACATATTTAGCATAGTTTTTTGCTAACCATTTAGTAGCACCTTGGACACCTTTATCTATCCCAAGCCTTTCTGTAATTGCTCTAGACCACTCTGGTGAGAGTGCATCATATAACTTCTGATGTGCTTCATTCTGAATATATGCTTGAAGTCTCATATATTGCTCAGTTTGCTCAGCCGCACCTGAAAATACTCTTGTATATTGATCAACACCTATTAATTGCTTACCTTGTAATGTATCTGCGGCAGCAATTGCTCCCACTCCTTTAGCCAACAAAGTAAAAGTAGATGACATTACTGACAATAAAGCAGTCTTTGATAAATTCTTTATGGACCATACTTCTTTTGCAGCTTCTTCTTTTGTTGCAATTACTTCTCTAGCTCTTCTAAGCCTTTCTTCACTACCAATTTTGTTAATCATATTCACTGTTTGTGAACTTGAGCCTACACTTTCTTCTTGATCAGAATATACCAGTGCAAGACTGTCACCTGTTTCAGTTGTATAGTTATTTAAGTGTAATTTAACTTTTTTTTGATTTGATAAGAATTGTGCTGACAAGATCCTTCGGTTAGCTTCCACATCGTCTTTTATATTAAACAACCCATCATTTCTCATTGCATTGATTAGATTATCAACAAATTCACCTAATGCTTGGTAAGAATAATAATTAGAAGCTGATAACTTACCAGTTTGACTTAAGACTTTTGTCTCCAAGTCATAATAGAATTGAATAAATTGATGAGATTGAGCCAAAAGCTCATTAGCTGATTTTTCTAATTTTATTATCTTTTCATCTTGTCCAGGGGCACCTTCTGGTTTTAGCTCTTCATTTAGTTTTAATTTGTCATTTTGATAGTCTAAGAACTGTTTTTGAAGAGCAAAAAGTGGTATATCTGATCTATCTTCTGGATTGCCCAAGCCTTCTTTTGGTGATAATAAGTAATTCACCTCTTGATTAAGAGCTTCATCTTCTGCTTGATCTCTTCTGTCAATATTAACATTACTTACAGCAGTATCTACACTTGCTTTTAACCCTCCATCTAGTAGTGCTACTACAGGTACAGCCATAATTCCCCCTGCACCTACAAGACCTTTAGTAGCACCTAAGGCAATTGCATTGGCCATAAACCCTCTAGTTCCAGTTACAGCTGTATGTAAAGTGTCTAAATATCTTTGGTCAGTAATCATTGAATTTAAATTGTCTAATTTTGCTAAATATTTATCTACAGTGAATAAATACTCTTCCTTAGAATTAAATAAATCATCAACAAACTTTTCTATATTATCTAATTCGCCACCCGCAACTTCTAAGGAGTTATTTAGAGTTTTGTTTGCTTCGGCTCTAGCTACAATCTTTTCCTTAATTGCTTGCTTAAGATTATCTATTTCATCGCTTTCCTGCTCATGACCATTGTCATCAAAAAGAATTTGTGATAACTCACCAATCATTGAATATACTTCCCTATCCATAAGTTTAAGATTGTCAGCAATCGCGCCTTTACTTTCTTTGTTTGGCCTAAAGGCTGAAACAATTTTGGTTTTTATATCTGCGATTTTTGTAAACCATGATTTGGATTCACTTTTTTCATTATTAAAATTTACTTCATATTCACCTATGGCTAAAATCCTACCACCTTGTTGAACTTTTTCTGTAGAACCAGACTGTTCTAATTTTTCTTTACTTCCTAGTTCTGAGGTAGCTGCACCGAGAACTTTTGAAGTAGCTTCAACTAATCTTTTTTTGATTTCTGATTTTCTGTTTTTGTTTTCCATATAGTAGTTATAAAGTTGATTGTTCAAAGTATTAATTTTTATGCGTGATTAAATTCGTTATAGACCTGAGCGTATTCTTCTGCAAAATCATGAATCATTTGATATATTACATAATGATCAACTGCTTGACCTATTAAAAATTTTTTTGAATTAAGTGCGATGTACTTAATCAGCTGTGAAACGTTGATTCCTTGATCTAGTATAATTAACTCTCTCTTATCTGAGCCATTAGCTGCTATATATTCAAGAATTGCTATTTGTTCTTCTGGGGTTAATCGATTAACTATGTTAAGAAACATATCATTAACAACTCCCTCCTTGATCAACTGAGGAGTGTTATATGTTTCAATTTCATACATATGGGCTGCTTGAACTAAGATTCGTACAACAGCTTCAATTGGATTGTTTTCCTTTAATAATTGTTGAGTGTCTATGCTAGGATTCATATTATGCAAATAGTATATCTTATTTTTCAATGTTGATCAATAAATTGACAAGTTAAATTTATTTTTAAACTATTGAGTGAAATATAATGGAGAGTATTATGTTTAATGAAGATCAAACAACTACCCAATGGGTAATGAGCATGAAGGGAAGTAGAGCCGAAATGGCAATAATTCCTTTGGAATACAAAAAAATCCCAATCATGAAATTTACTGATTCTGCAAGATTTTATTCTAACCTAGAGCATAAAAAGGTTGCAATCTTACTGATCCAAAATAACTATGTTGTAGCAGCTTCTTATGTTGAATAGCTTATTAAATGGAGAAAAAAATACCCTGTACTAATTGTACAGGGTTAATTATTAGAAGACACTAAATTTTGTATGTACTAATAGATCTTTAAATCCGCTATTAGTATATGCAAAGTTTAACATCATAGTCCTTCTCATACAGTCTGCAGCTACAGTTTGTTCAAATGTAACTCCATTATTTCTTGCAATCTTTATAAAACCAGTCCATTTGCTAGGTTTAGCCATATAGACCATGGTTCTAGCAACAAAAACTTTCAAGATTTCATCGGGCAAATATGCAAACGCAGGGAATCGACTGTCATGAACAGAACGATTGCCTAAGTTGTTTTTATTGATATATTCTAGTAGCTGTTTCTTGTTCCAATCTTTAACTGTCAGGTAGTTGTCATCAAAGTCTTTGGCCCTACCACCACCGTTTTGAGTGATGATATCGAACAAATTGATAACAGTTGGAAGACTCGATTGCTGATTGGCAATCTTTGATCGAATGAAGTATTTACCAAACAGTTCCATATAATCTTGAACGGGAAGCAAATAATATCCTGATTGGAATATTGTTTTACGGCTTTCAAGGCTTTTATCTACACCAACAAGTGCAATTATCTTTTTATGACCATTGGTGTTTTCACTGTATTGAGAATTAAGAGGCCCAGTATTAAATCCATGAGGACCATTAATTCCAGGATCAATATCGATCATAGCTGAGGGTCGAAAAACTACAATGCCTTTCTCATTTCTATATGCAGTATTTTCAGCTAAGGAGCTGATTAATACAAACACAATAAGAGGATTCTGTACCAAATAATCTAAGGTGACGAATTGGCTAATATTAATAGATCCAATTTGACTATATTGAGGTACTTCGACGAACGCATCTTTATTGTTATTAATTAAGAATTGTGTATTTCCTTCTTTATTTACTGCAATATACTGTTTAGGAATAATATCTCCAAATCCAAAATCTTCTAACCTAGCTTTGCTATATGTCAAAGCGAACATGGTTGTATTATAGATCGCTTTTTGAAGACTTTCAATAGGACTACTACTCTTTATTTCATCAGAATAAAAAACCTGAACATTTGAAGTTGAAAATTCTTTTTTAGGAAGATCTTTAGGTGGAAACAATACGAATGAACTTGCCGATGCCTTGTTGGCATAACTAACTGTTAGGACAGTAAATATAGTTAAAACTAGTTTTTGATTCATTTTGATTATTCAAAGTGCATTAGTTCAAACATAAAACAATTTTTATTTTATTGCAAATATTAATTTATTCGTGTATAATATTTCACTCAAAAAATATTAAATATAAACCAAGTAACTCTGTAACATTAATTCAAATATAATAATTCGAACACCTATTAAAAAATCACCCTTTTACTTAATGTAAAAGGGTTTTAGTCTTAGTTTGCAAATGCAGAAATCTTGGCATTTGCAATTTTTTCAAATTCTGATTTGGAGTAAATGAATCGCATATCGTAGACTCGTCGTCCTTGATCGTTCATTACCTGTTGATTAAAGCTGAGTCCATTACGAACAGCAATTCGTGAAAGTCCGCCATATTCGGCTTCATGATCTTTTACTGCTTTTGCTCTGATTACAAATGTTTTTAGCACTTCATCAGGCCAAGATGTGACATCAATTTTTTGCTCGTAGATGGTAGCTACTGTTCCTAAACCACTACTCTTGAGATATTTGATACAGTCATCTCGAGTCCATTTGAGTGTTTCAAGATAGACTTTGTCATAATCTCTACCACCTTGGCCTCCATTCTGAACTGTAAAATCAGTTGAGTTGAAAATATCAGAAAGCGAACTTTCAGTAACATAAATTGGAGATTGCAAAACGTAATCTCTAATCACATTAGAATATTCAAGCCCAGGCTCTAAATATATACCAGAAACAAAAATATCTCCTTGTTTGGCAAGTGTAATTTCTCCATTTAACATTTCACTAACGATACCATGTGCACGAGATGACCTTTGAGCACTGATACCAGAAATGTTTAATACATTATTACCTGGATCAATGTGAGCCATGGCAGTTGGTTTGAATATTAGAATATTGTTTTTTACAATACCATTTCCTTCACCAACAGTACTAGCTTTAATAAAAATGTTCATCGGATTGTCAAAGTGTTCAGGTGGTAAAACCTTACTCAAATTGATTTTACCGACTGTTTTTGGCATACTTACTTTAGAAGCTGGACCGGTGTATAAATACTGAGTTTGATCTCCTTTTTTAAAGGGTTTCATGTAAGGGTCGTTTGCCAATGTACTTAGCTCTTGAGCGGTAGGAATAACAAAGTTATTTCTAAATAACGAAGAGCTGAGACTTAAGACTTGAGAAGTAGCAGTAGCTTTGATGGTTTTGGTAGGGCCAATATCAAAAAATATTACATCACTTCTTTGAAATGAAGTTGTTGGTTTTGCAGCGCCTTGCTTAGTATCAAATTCAATTATCAAGCTAGAACTAGCTTGTGCAGGAATTGTGCAAGACGGAATTGCGAATAAACTTAGTAAAGCGCTAATGTATCTAGACTTAGCATAATTCATGTTTTACCTCAGAGATTGTTGAAAATTCATTTGGGACTCTAATTGGATGAGAACACCTTTGTATTATAAAAACATAAAATTATTTATTTAGCAAATTTTTAAAAATTTTACACCTTAACTTACAAGATATTGCAGTTAAAAATACCAATTTATAATTATTATAAAAATGTGTAGTTATAGTAATCCCCCTTCGAATAATCGAAGGGGGATTTATCTTAGTTTTTGCCAAAAAACATCATCTTGATTACCTCTTGAACATATTGTTCGTTTCTAATATCATAGATTCGATATGCTAGGTTAATCAATTTGGGTCCAATTGACTCTCTGATAATATACTTATAAACCATCTTTTGGTCATTTGGATTATGGCCATATAGCGGAGTAGTCAAGAGTTGATAGAACAAGTCCTCCATAAAATCAGAAGTCAACTCGATATGTAACTCAAGACACTGGTCAGAACTATGCAATAAATCATAGACCTGATGAAAATGAATTGTAAGACCAAAGATTTTCTTCAGAACTACTAAAATCGTAATACATGTGTATCTGACCAAAAAAGTATCCTGATCATTTTCACCTTTATTGTTTACGATATAGGGTACATATTGTTCAACCAAAAACTTGATCAATGAATCATTGATAAGTCTTACTGTCTCAGTTTTTTCAGAAGATTGTGCAAGGAAAAACAGACTTAAAAATTTTTTCAATCTAATGTTTTTACCATAAGTTGGTAATTGTTCGATTAGATTAGTAAAAAGTAAATTTACTGCACTCTCTACTAGATCTGTTTCTAGCAATTCATTGTAACCCTTCCATTGTTTAGAATGGTCGTTATAAGCAAGTACTAAATGATCAGAATTTTGGCATTTAGACTCTTTAAAGCTTACATATTGTGGTAGTGTCCAACAAGAAACTAACTCAATACCTGCATTGGAAACAACTGCATTTCGAGTAAGATCTAATTTTTTTTGTTTAAATTCGATTTCACTTGTTACAACAGGTTGATGACCAATGGATAACTGATGATGATGCACTCTGGTTTTTGTAATTGAATCTTGGTAAGTTAACATTTCAACTCCTAAAGAACGATGAGATTTTTTGAATTTATGGACTGTTTTATGGACACAAAGCTTGCTACAAAATATTTGCACAAACTATGAACAAATGATGGTTATAGCACATATTCATATTAATTGCAATGTTAGTTTAAATAGCGTATAATCATGTTCAATGAAAAAAGAAAACCTCAATTTTCTCCCTCTTCTATTGATAGCATTTATTTGGTCAACAACTAATTATATCAACAAAGACTTACTGTCTAATGTGGGACCGTTTACAATACTATTAGTCAGATTTGGAATTGCTTTTTTGATTCTTACTTCTATATTATTGATTAATAAAAGAAATATCTTCCAAAATTGGAAGGTTGGAATTATTACAGGATTTGTTGTAGCTATATTTTACTCACTCTATAATTTTTCATTAATTACTTCCAGTCCTGTAAACGCCAGCTTTATTGTTAATTCATCTTTTATATTTATTCCTTTTTTAGCATTGTTTATTGAGAAAAAAAAGATAGTAATTTTTGATCTATTTAGTATATCATTGGCTATTTTGGGGTTGTATTATATTGGTGGGAATTTGGGTGGTTTTCAATTTGGTGATATTCTCGCTATTTTTGGGGCTTTATTCTATGCATTGTATATTGTTCTAGTTAACAATTATGCCGCTAAAGAAGATGTGTTGGTCGAAGTAAATCAACAATTTTTTGTTGTAGTAATTTTTTCAACAATTGGGCATTTTATCCAAAAAGAATCTTTAACAATCTCAGATAATGCTGCAATACTTCAACTTTTATATCTAGCAATTTTCCCAACATTAATATGTTTTCTACTTCTTAATTGGGCTGAGAAGAAAGTTAGCCCACTATTATCATCTTTTATTATTTCTTTAGATGCTGTTTTAACAGCAATATATGGACTGATGATAGGCCAAGTTACATTAAGTTGGGTTTTATTATTAGGGATATTACTGTTTCAACTTGCTTTGTTGAGTAATAATGAGGTGGTGAGGAAAAAAATTGTGATTTTTATTTTAAATTCTAGAGATTATTTAGTTGATTTATTTAAATTTAATTTTTGAGATTTGGCTGAACTTTTATAACTAATTCATGTCTATCTCTTGTTACTTTTGATACCAAAAGATAACCAAAAGTACATCTTTTTTTCTTTCACTTCCTAATATCAGAGAAATCGTTACACAAGGAAGTTACAGTACAAATAAATTAATCTCACTAACAGTTGAACCGTTAGCAAAAACTGAAAAAGCTGGATTAGCAAGTGCTTCACCGAAAGTTGATGGTTCTAGGGAGCTAATCTGTTCTTTGGTTAATCCAAGTCTGAAAGTTTTAATAAACGGCCAAAAAATTGAATTCCCAATTGTAGTCCCTTGAAATAGAACAATCAAGACGATTGTGAAAAGCACAGAAAGTGCCTCAGTCATTTTATCCTCCTAATATTGCAAGGGTTGAAAGAAATTAACCTTACCTCTTAACATACCATACTTTTACCCTATTGTCAACTACTTATCCCCCATTTTATAACATTTGTAAGCAATATTTAATATTCAAAATATTCAAAATATTTTCTAGTTATATATTTACAAAATCACCCATTTAAACAATATTAAAGATATATGCTCCGTATCACAGCTATGAAATCAGAGAAGTATTTACTGAAGGACTTCAAAAAGCTGATCATTACCGTGACCAAGTTTTACTTGATCCTGTTTATGTTGGTTCTTTAGCTGAAAAGTTAGGAATAAGAGGTGTTTTGGTTACTGCTGAAAACTTTACACAGCTATTTAACAATATCAATCCTGTAACTACTATGCAGGTTACACCTGTAATGGCAAAAGATAGAAAGAACTATTACGATTTTACTTTTTCTGCTCCTAAGTCTGTTTCTGTTTTATGAGCTACTAATGATAATGTTATAGCCTACTCACCTTTTAATTGTACAAAATAATCGAATAACTCGCTGTGCTCAGACAGTTCTCAATTTTGAAAAAATTAACCTGATTTACTATTATAGCAAGACGGTCGTTGCAGAAGGAAAGAAGCAAAAAGGGAGGGGTGTTTTATTTATTGACTATATAGGAATTATTATATAGTATGAATATACTCCTTATTAGGAAATTTAGTCATGACTTTAACTGCTTTAAAAGTGTATTTTTCTCACCCTATCAATTCGATGAGTGAAGAATACATTAATGCAATGCACAATATCTCTACTCAATTAAGTGAGGTTGGGTTTGAGATTTTGCCTTATGCTGATAAAATAAAGAAAAAGTTATCTGATTCTGATATCTATCATTATGATATGGCACAAATCGCAGCTTGTGATTTACTAGTCTGTATAGTAGACAAAGGTTCTACTGGTGTTGGAATGGAGATTAAAGAAGCTCTCCATATAGGTAAATCCGTTATCGCGTTTCACCTTAACCAATCACATGTTTCTCCAATGGTTACAGGTATGAAACATCCAAAATACGACTGCATTTCAATTGTTGATTACCATCAAATCCCAGCAATATTAAAGTCTATGAATCATTAGCTATCAATATTTAATCACCTGTTTTAGGTGAATTTTTATTAATCTAGGATAGATATAAATCCTAATTACTTTTTAATAAACTATTTATATATTTTACATTTTTAAACTTTTATATTTATTATCTTCAATATGTTTAACCTTAAATCCAAAGATTTTGATTTGTTTACACTTCTATCTTCAGTTTCGTTTTTTATTATCGCATTAGTAACTTTATTTAATAACCAATCTTCACAATTTATAGGTTGGATAATTATAAGTATAGTATTTGCTTTGATCTCAATTTTCCGCTCAAAATCTAAGAATTAATTTTATGTCTTCAGTTTTTACACAGATTGTTGAAAGAAAGATTCCAGCCTATATTGTAGATGAGAATGAAAAATTCATTGCAATTCTAGCTCGGGGACAAGTTCAACATGGTCATACGTTAGTAATTCCAAAATCATATATAGATAAATACACTGATATGGACCCAAAAGACTTTGGAGAATTGCAAGAATATGCTTGCATAATTGCCAAAAAGCTTAAGCTTGCCTTCCCGTCCAAAGCAAGAATTATTATGAATATAGTAGGTTTTGAAGTACCGCATTTACATATTCATTTAATTCCTTCAAACTCAGAGAAGGAGTCATACGGCCCAGGCAATATTTTATCAGAAGATAAAATGAAAACAATTCTTGAAACAATAATAGGAGTCTAAGGATGAAAATTTTAATTTTTTACACTCAAGCAGGTGGAGGTCATAAAAATGCGGCTTTTTTACTCGCTTCTTTTCTAAATCAACATGAAGTTAAAATTGTGGATTTAGGAAATGACAACCCTATTACTAACTGGTTTTATACCGATGGATATGTTTTATTAACTGAAAAATTGACTTGGTTATGGGCTTTATTAACCATGTTTTGGAAAACCAGAATTGGTCAATTTATCTCTAAACAAGTCTTTAAATCCAATCACAGAAGGACTATAAAAAAAGAGATTGATTCTTTTAAACCAGATAAAATAGTTTCAACTTATTTTTTTAGCTCATCTATTAGCAATCAGTACAATCCTTCTATTCCGGCTTACTATCTAGTGTCAGAAATATTTGGAGCTCCTGTAATATGGTTCGATTCTAATAAGGTAAAATACATTGTAGCTTCACAAACAATCTACCAACAAGGCTTAGATCAAGGAATATTTGCAAACAATTTAATACCTTTCACAGAATTCTTCAAACCCGCCAATTCTAATTTAACTTTTGAAATACCAAACTCTAACTATGACAAAAAAATATTAATAGTCGGAGGAGGGTCCTCGCTTCCAAAAGGAGTTGAACTTACCAAAAAATTACTAAACTCACAATTAAATTATCAGTTTTATATTGTTACTGGAAGTAATTACAGATTAAAAAACCGCTTAAAACAGCTAACTTCCAAAGATCCAAGATTTATAATTTTAGGATTCGTTGATTACCTACCATCATTAATCAAACAAGTAGATGTTATTATTTCCAAAGCAGGTCCAGCAATAATCACCGAAGTACTAAGCGCCAAAAAACCAATTATCCTCTACCATTATTATTGGGAACAAGAAAAACCAAATGTAGAATTTATAGTAAATAATAATTTTGGAATTTATACTCCAGATTTAACCAAACTTGTAAATGGATTACCCACAATTTTAATGAGTACAAAATGGCAACAGTGTATAACAAATGCCAAGGAACATAAGTTTGAAAACTCTATCAAGAAAATTGCACAATACATTGTAGAATGAAATAACCCCCGATTTTAAAATAAATCGGGGATTGATTTATGTGCGTTATTGTTTAACAAAAAGATTTTTTGATCGCTTAACTATTTACGAAATCTTTAATTAAAAGTTTAAATTAAACCTGTTTATTTAATCACCACTTATAACTTAATAGTTACAAATGAATTAATATTTATAAACACCACTTCTAACATTAGAATAAATAAAGAAGAATATTTCCCTTAAAAGTAATTACTTCTTTAAGGATTATACTATTGTAAGAAGACACAATTATAAGTATAAATTACAACTTTCTTGGTCATTGCACTTTTTTGGGCCTATTCTTTGTTAGAAGTGACTATTAATTATACAGGTTCATTTGTAATTTTTAATAAATTAAAATAATTATTTTAGTCATGAACTGTAACCCTTACCAAGAATTTTTAGGTAGTAGTAAAGGAGCGATAGGGAGAATAAGCGCTGATTTTGCAGAGAATAATCTCTGTGGCTATGTTGCACAACCTGCAAATGTAATTTCTTCTATAGCTTATATAGTTGTTGGGATAGTCTTATATAATAGAACTAAGAATTTAATTTATCTATTTCTTTATACTTTACTCGGACTAGGAAGTATAGCTCTTCATGCAAGCGCAAGTCAATTAAGTCAGTTTATAGACTTTGGGGGAATGTTCTTAGTTATAATGTATTTATTCGCTCATACACTTAAGACTTCAACCAATTTATCAAATAAATTAATTAATATAATACTTGTATCTACTATTATTTTTGAATTTGGGGTTTTGATATTTGCTGTTAATTATAGAATTCTTGTTTTTGCTTTTGTACTTCTTTCTTTATTAATAATTGAGACTAGATTTATAATTAAACAACGATTAGATAATAGATTGTGGGTTAAAGGTTGGGTTATATTTTTAATTTCATTTATTATTTGGTTGATGGATGAATATAGGTTATGGGATATTGATTCTATAGAACATATAATTAATGCTCATGTATTCTGGCATATAGGTACAGCATATGCTTTATACTTAGTCTCAGTTTACTATATTAATAAAACTTCTCAAAAAACACATAAAGAATCTATTTGAGCCTAAAATATCAGTCATATACCATCAATAACTTGATAATTTTTACAAAATTTACCTATAATCAATTTATGAAAAATCACCAATACATCATTGCCGATCATGCTAGAGCTATATCTATGATGGTACTCGATGGAGTTATGCCATCAGGTAAACAAAGAGGATATATCCTAAGAAGACTTATGAGAAGACTCCTCGCTTCGTCACTTGCACTAAATATCGACATTTCTAATCAAGATTATTACATTGACCTGGTTAAAGCTACTAAGACGATTTTTGATGGCTTGTATGATATTGATGAACAAGTTGGTAATACAATTGTCACTCTTTTAACTAATGAAGCGCTCAAGTATAATAAAGCAATTCTAACAGGAACCAAAGAGTGGTCCAAAACTATCTCTTCTACTGATTTTGCAGAGATTAATCTAGAGAAAAAAGCTTTTGATATGTATCAATCACTTGGAGTTCCTTTAGAATTAAGTGAAGATATCTTAGAAAAAAATAGCACCCCAATCGATATTATTAAGCTTAATGCTCTAATTGAACACCACCAACAGTTATCTACATCTACATCAGCAGGTCAATTCAAATCTGGATTAGGAGAAAGCAATGAGACAACAACTCAAATGCACACAGCCACTCACATACTACACAAAGTATTAAAAGATAAATATGGTGCAGATGTAAGACAAATGGGTTCTGCTATTACAACCGAAAAAGCTAGATTTGATTTTAGTTGCAATGAAGATATAACAGAAGATGTTGAGTCTATTGAGGTAGCTGTTAGAGATATTATAAGCAAGCATTTAGTTATGAAAAATCAAGAAATTCCATTATCAAAAGCAAGAGAAATAGGAGCTATTGGACTTTTTGGTGAGAAATATGGAGACATAGTATCTGTTTACTCTCTAGAGGATCAAGATGGTAAGCAATATTCTATAGAATTTTGTGGAGGACCGCATGTAAAAAACAGCTCAGAAATCAAAAACTTCAAAATTATAAAAACCAAATCATTGGGTCAAGGTATTAAAAGAATTGAATTTGAAGTATAGCTAACTAGTTGCACAATTAGATTTTTAAACAATTATAAAATTCCCCCTATCATAGCATGATAGGGGGATAGTGAATGGAGAATACAGACTAAATCTTGTTTAAAAAATCTTCAAAAGAATGAGACTTAAAAACATCCTCAACAATAGCATCCCAAGAGTCTTCTGTTGGACTGTTAGTTGCAGCATTTGGATTATTATCATCAACCAACTCAGTTTCGCAAACATCGTCTGAAAAAGAGTTTTGTTTGTAGTCGGCACCTGCTTGTGCAAATGCTAAGGAGAGTTGGTTTAGCTTGGCATTTGAACTTTTAGAATTATCATCGGCAACTAGCTCAAGTTATGAAATCAAGGCTTTTCCAGTGTTTTGAAGCACTTGTAAGGCTTTGGCTTTATCAGCTTTTTGTTGAGGCGCCCAATCTCCTGACATAAGATGAAAATCCATCTCAAGCTCATAAACCCAACCACAAACAATGATTATACTATTGAGGGTATTTGCTTGATATTTAATCCTAGGCTTATTCTCAATGGATGCTGAGGAGTAAGAATCAATAAGATTCTTAATTCGAATTTTGAGCTTTTGTTTTGTAGCTTCAAATTGAGATTGAAACATGGTTTTTTCCTGAACTTGTTAGGGTGATTACTTTATTAATAGCACATATTTAAAGAATAATCAAATTTTGAATAAACATGTTCGCTTGACTACTACAAATCATAAAATCATAAAATATTTAATGACCAAAAAACAAAAAGCCAAATTAATAATTGAAATTTTAACTCAACTATTCCCTGACCCAAAACCAGAGTTAAACGCGACTAAAGACTACGAGTTCTTATTTGCAGTTATTATGTCAGCACAAACAACTGATAAACAAGTTAATAAGCTTACAGATAAACTCTTTCTAAAATACCCTACTTTAGAGTCTTTTGCCAATGCTAATCTAGAAGAATTGTCTATAAATATGTCATCAATTGGACTGTATAAACAAAAAGCAAAAAATATTATTCTTTCTGCTAATATATTGATTCAACAACATGAAGGGAAAGTACCAAATTCTCTAATTGATATCTCTAATCTTCATGGAGCTGGCAAGAAAACAGCCAATGTTGTAACGGGAGATTGGTTTGGTAACAATCAAGGAATTGCTGTGGATACCCATGTAATTAGATTATCTAATAACTTAGGGCTTACCAAGAATAAAGAACCACTCAAGATAGAAGAAGATCTCAAAAAACTATTTCCCCAGCAGCAGTGGTCCAAAATGTCATTAAGACTAATTCTTTATGGTCGATATTACTACCCTGCCAGAAAAATTAATCATGAAGGACCTCTCAGCCATCTTGTAACAAACGAAAATAAAATTATAAAAAAAATAAGTCCTTCAAAGACAGAACTGTCCCGCTAAACACGGGACAGCTTTCTTTTACACAATTAACCACCTTTAGGTGGTTAATTTGCGTTTATATTTTTTATTTAGTTAAATGT
>JAYUKV010000054.1:0-14923 GCA_043764135.1 bacterium
ATTTAAGAACTCTTAATAGCACAAAAGAAAACATTCAAAAAAACTTAGATCATTGTTTGATAAATATGTACAGTTGAGCTATGAGTTAGCTATAAGTTAGAATTACTTGACAATAGGTAAATTGTAAGTTACAAATAAATGGCATACTACTTTCTATTCAATTATCAACCAAACCTATAAGTAAAAAGGTAAAAAAATGCCACAGTCACTAATTTTGACAGGTGGTAAACTAGCTTCGTTTGTTTCTGATTTGATTCCTCATTATGATCATGTACTAGAAAATGTTTCTATTGACGGATCTATTTCTTTTCAGTATAGCACTAAAAATGGACCTGTTTTTGTTTCTACAACCCTTATCAATTGTGTTAAAACAACTCGATCATTTAGAGCTGAAAGTAGTGTATTAAACATTGAGTGCAATCCTAATTACCCAGGTACTAACAACATCAAACGGTTAAAACTTTTTGTTTTTGATAGTAAAGATTGCCAAATTTGTATGGAGTTAACTGATGGAAGCCAACTCGCTTCTATTGACTATCCTGAAGCTAAAAATAGATTCCATACTTCAATTGATAATATTATGATTCGCACAGTGTAAATTGTTGTAATCATATTCCCAATTTCTCTTACTTAACTATTGTTAAGTAAGAGAATTTTTATTAATTTTTTTATTTTAATTTTTAATTACTTCATGTTTATTTTTGATAAACAAAGCTGCAATTATAGCTAGTAAAGTAAACCCTATTGTATATAGCATACTTAATTTAGCAGATTCTGTTATTGCTAAATTAATTGCTTTTTTAACATTATTTTCTACTCTTCTGTAATCAGATAAATATTGATTTCTAATTTCTGGTATAGAGATATTAACACCTTGTGATTTAGCAGAATATATAACAGATTCATCTGATACAGGCTCTCTTGAAACTTCTAATCCCCCTTTATTAAATTCTTGAATTAGTGATGTATTGACTGGTTCTGGAATGTTATTAACTGATTGAGATTGAATATTACTTATGATTCCTGTCGTAAATGAAGTGATAAACGCAGCTCCAATAATAGAAGTTCCAAGCGCCCTACCAATCTCTCTTATTGTACCATTTATTCCAGAAGCTACACCGGCTTGTGAGACATGGACCGAAGATAAGATTATATTATTTAATTGTGCTGCGATCATTCCAAACCCTACACCGGTTACAATAAAAGGAATTATAAAATTGTTTGGCATCGCATCATAATTCAATGTATAATAGATAAGAATACTTCCGAATACATTAATTATCAATCCTAAAACAATCCAATTCCTATTACCTATTTTATCTGCAAACTTAGAAGAGATGGGAGCAAGTAAGAAAGCTGCAAGTGAAAATGGAATTAGTGCAAGACCAGTTTCAAACGCTCCCATTCCTCTAACAATTAAGAAGAAGAATACTACTCCATAAGTTATAAGTCCAGAGAAACCGGCAAATAATGTACCGAATACACTTACTCCACTTGCAAATTGTCTATTTCTAAAGATTGACATGGATATTATTGGAAACTTTCCTTTTTTCTCTAGGTTTAATTCGTAAAATATAAATGCAATAATAGCTACAACTCCCAATAACATTGCCCAAAATGAAACAGATAACCCACCAAGTTCATAACTATTACCAAAAATTTCAAATTTCTTTTTTGCACTAAACCACCCAAAAGTAGATGATTCAATTATACCGTACATAATTGAGGTAAGACCAAATGCCGATAATAAAGCACCTTGATAATCAAGATAGACTGATTCAGGATAGTTTTTCTTATCATCTTTTACAATTAAAGAACCCAGAACTAATAATACAGCAATTATTACATTAATCCCAAAAGCCCATCTCCAACCAATACTTGAAGCAAAAAATCCCCCAAGAATCGGTCCAAATGAACTTGCAGCGCCCGCCGTCGCACCATAAACACCAAAAGCAATCCCTCTCTCCTTGCCTTCAAAGTTAGAGACAATCAGAGCAGACGATGCAGGTACCATTAATGCAGCCCCTATTCCTTCTATCACAGACCACCCCAATATTAGACCTGTTGCATCCTTTGCAATAGCAGTCATAAATGAACCTAGAGCGAATATTAATGCTCCGACTACAAAAGCTCTCTTACGCCCAAACAAATCTCCCAATCTGCCACCCATTATAGTCAAAGCTGCAAGTACAAGAGAATAACTTGTAAATGCCCACTGTATAGTCTTAATATCCGTATTGAGATCTTTTATTACATATTTTTGTGAAACATTAAGCACTGTTCCATCAATTACAATTATTGCCACTGCTAGTGTTAATACCAGTAGTGATACCCAACGAGTCTTAGGTGAGTTTTTTATTTTATTTTTTATTTCTTCCATTCGTTGATAAAGAAATATTTTTTGGTTTTAGTAAACTCATTTTAATTGATTTCATTTTAATATTGCTACTCAAATTCTCTTGCTAAAACTAATTAATTATGCTAATATCTAATAAAGAAGATAATAGATTTTGGAGTTATGGAGTTACCATGAGAATCATCGAAGCAAGTATTGAATTGCTTTCAAATTTAGACAATGAAGAGCATCAAGTTCACATTGATCGAAGTTTAAAATTCATGTTAAGCATGAAAGGGCAAAGTGTCCAAGATGCGGTCAGGTATTTATTGAACGAATACAATCAACATCGATTCGAATTCGACAATAACACTCCAGATAATGGTACTGATTATTATGCTGTTACCCATTTATTCAGTGTTTTGACCAAATATATGGCTGGTCAAGATTTTGTAATTTGTGTGTATTGGCATTCTTTGGCTCATATGGCTATGGCTGGCGAACTAAGATCTATGTTTGTCGATTTACTTATCGCAAAAATGGAATTTAGCGCTTGTTCAAGTGACATTGTTGAAGATTATCTACTAGGAATTCAAGCATCTTATGAGTTTATCCGGCAGTATGCTTCTTTTACTGAAGAATATACAGCTTTGATTTTAGTTGTTCATAATTCAGTAGAAGTTTTTGAAACTACGATGGATCTTAGTTTCATTCGCAGAGAAGAGATTGTTTTTGACGAACCACGGTTTGTCACAAATTTCGATCACTTTTTAAAAACCAGTTTCCCCCAGTTTAACGATATTTTTGTAGTAACTGGGCACTAGGATAAGAATCTGCTTCATTTCGTGAGATATCATTAGGTATCTCACATTTTTTTATGTTTTTTTCCAATTGAAAAATAAGAAATTTGAGAATTGACAGGCTTTTATCAGAGAAGTAAAATAATTGTAATTAATTTATTTATTATAATAAAGTATGTCTATAACAAACTCAAACCAAGACAGTCTAAATCCAAAAATAACTGGAATAGGAGGAATTTTCTTCAAAGCCTCAGATACAAACAAAACCAAACAATGGTATATTGATAATTTGGGAATAGTACCTAATGATTGGGGTGGTGTAACATTTAGCTCTAGAGATATAGATAATCCTGAACAAGTAAATAGACTTGAATGGTCCCTTTTCAAAAATGATTCAGATTACTTCGCACCTTCAACTTCAAAATATATGATTAATTATACTGTTCAAAATATAGAAGGTTTGATTGAACAATTCAAAGCAAATGGAGTAACTATTGTAGATGAACTGGCTATATATGAATATGGAAAATTTATTCACATATTAGATAATGATGGCAATAAGATAGAACTCTGGGAACCAATTAATTAAAAATTTATATATGTCACAAATTAATACTTACATCACTCCTTGTCTATGGTGCAAAGACGATGCAATACAAAAAGCGCAATATTACTGTTCTGTTTTTCCTAATTCTAGAATAATTAATCAACACCCTGCGATGGTTGCTTTTGAATTAAATGGAACCAAGTTTCAGGCTCTTAATGGAGGTGTGGATTTTCCATATAATGAAAGTATTTCTTTTACTGTTCTATGCTCGAATCAAGAAGAAGTAGATCATTATTGGAATACCTTTATAAACGACGGAGGCAAAGCGCAAGACTGTTCGTGGTGTCAGGATAAATGGAGCATGAGATGGCAAATAGTACCCCAACAACTCGCTACACTTATGATGGACCAAGACAGATCAAAAGCAAACAAAGTCATGCAAGCCATGATGAAAATGCAAAAGATAATAATTGCAGATCTAGAAGCAGCATACAATTCATAGAACTATACCAAAAACCTTATTTTATAATCATTATGTCAAAAGATATTTTAATCAGTCTAATAACAACAGATTTAGCAAAGTCAACTGCCTTTTATTCAGCAGTAGGATTTATTAACAAGGCAGATACTCTAGATACCTCTTCTGGCCAGATGATGTGGGGTGATAATATTACATTCATGTTACTCAGTCCAGAACTAGCAGAAACGCTCAACGAAAGGAACAAAAAAATAGCAGATCAACACACAACTGTTTCTGTAGCATTCACACTTATATTGGAAACAAAAGAAGAAGTAGATCAATTCTGCAATAATGCCAAACTAGCTGGAGGTAAAGTATATACAACCGATCAAGATCCTGATGAATTCTGTTACTCTTTCGAAGTTGAAGATCCAGATGGATATATTCTACAACCAACATATATGGATACGAGCAAAATACCTAACTCAATTAACTAAATTCAATTATTATTATGACAGAAATTACCCAAAAAATCACAGATTACAACAATGCGCTTTTAAACACTGATAGTGCAATTACCAATTTACTTGCAACCATTATAAATAATAATTTACCTAACGCTACCAATAAGATATGGCATGGTCATCCTGTCTGGTTCATAGATGGTAACCCAATTGTAGGATATAGTAAGGTTAAAGATTCAATCAGACTTCTATTCTGGAGCGGACAATCGTTTGATGATGAAGTCCTTGTTAATACTGGGAATTATAAAGCTGCACAAATTGATTATACAGATATAAATCAAGTAATAGAAGATGATCTGAAGCGACTTATTGCAAAATCTATAGATATTCAATGGGATTACAAGAACATAGTAAAGAGAAAAGGAGAATTATTAAAACTAAAATAAAACCAGTATTCTTATATGAAGATCACCGATAAAAGACCTAGAATATTTGATATGTCATTTGCCAGTGTTTATCCACTATATATAACAAAAGTAGAGAGAAAAGGACACACAAAACAAGAAGTCAATCAAGTAATCCTCTGGTTAACAGGTTACTCTGAAACCGAATTAATTAAACAAATAGAGGACCAAGTAACATTCCAATCATTCTTCGATCAAGCTCCCCTTCTAAACCCCAATGTGGACAAGATTACAGGATCTATCTGTGGATATAAAGTCCAAGAAATAAAAGACCCGCTTATGCAAAAAATCCGCTTTATGTACAAGTTATTGGATGAGGTGGCTAACAACAAATCAATGGATAAAATCTTAAGAAAATAATAATCACCCTCAATTATAGAGGGTGTTTATAGAACTTATTGCAAAATATTAAGATTATTAAATTTATTAACTCTTCTTATTTAATTCTACTTGCAAATCATCTTTTGGTTGAGAACTAACAATATTTGAGTTATCAATAACTTTTTTGACTTCTTTAACACCACTATCAATACCGTTATGAATTTTTTCCATAGGTTCGGTTGATTGTAGATCTTCTTTTGTGTTGTTTATTGAGTTAGAAACTTTATCTTTTACATTATTAGATACATTTTTCACATTTTCCATTGCATCTTGCGCTTGATTACTGTTAACAACTTCACTAATTTTTGCTTTTGAACCTTCTAGAATTTCTTGAGATTTGCTTACAGTTGCATCTAGGATATCGTGGGCTTTTGATTTTGTATCGTTTATAACTTTAGCAGCTCCATTTACAGGATCTTGATGTTCTAAGGATTGCTCTACACTATCTTTAACTATTAAATTATCTTTTCCTATTTTAACAATATCTAACATCTGGATTTTTTTTGTTCCAGAGGTTAAGTTTTTGAGAAATCCACTAGATACTTCCAACTCTATTACATTGCCTGATGGAAAATCAAAATACAAATCGGTTACTCTGCCAAGCTCGGTACCTGATTCTGTTATAACTTTGTTTTTGGTCAAATAATTATCTTCATTTACAATCACACCTATATTCATATCAGTATTATCATCTGAATTGATGATACAATCTTCTGTATCTATTGTAATTGCATCTTTACCAATTGACTTGATATCTGTTAGCAAAAGAATTTTAGCTCCTTTAAACCATCCTTTTTCATCAACTAGTAAAGCTTTAACTTGATTAGTCATACTATCATAAATTACATCTTTTACTGTATTAATATTAACTCCATTATTTAATGTGATAATAGGAAGATTTCCTATACCACTTGATTTAATTGACATATTGATTTAATTTTTTAAAAATTTATTTAATTTGCTGTTCTAATTGAAGGTTTTTTAGATCTGTTAAATACTATTATTGTTAATATTGATCCAATTAACAAGAAACCTCCTATGACAATTAACAACATATAATTGTCTAAAATATTATTTGGTTTTACTTCGATGGATACTAATTCTTTTGAATTTTTATCTTGTACAATTGCTAATTTATCCCCTATTTGAAGATCGTCTAATTTTACATTCGATCCATTTCTAATAATTGAGATTGTTGAATTTATTGTGTATTCATTTACAATCGAATCTTTTTTTACCGTTAACTTATTAACATCCTTTTTTACTAAATTTCCTGTATAATTTTCAATCTCAATTACTTTATTTTGACTTGATTGTGCAATAATTTCGCTTTTAGATTTAACATTGTAGTTACCTAGTTGGATTATCGAAACTGATAAAAAAACCAAAATAATAAAGCTAAATAAACTCAATTTTTTCGTGAATAACATATAAAATAGTATAAATACTTATCTATGCATCTTTATTTCCCAATGAATTTATTATTACTAATAATAATAAAGACCCAACTACTGTAATAAAGACCCAACTACTGACACTACAAGGTTTGCAACCCAATTAGAATCAGAAGGATTAAAACCTAATATATTAAATATTGCTGAACCAATACTTCCTCCAATTACACCAATTACTATATTCCACCATATACCATAGCCATGACCTTTTCTGATTAGACCTGCTATCAATCCAGCAATAGCGCCGAATATGATTGTACCAATAAGTGAAAACATTATAATTTAAATTTGTAGTTTATTAATAGGGAGTGACAGTCTATACTTATTAACCCATGTTGTCAATTTTTACCCATTTTAAAAAATTAAAAATAAAAATAAAAAACTTCAAAAAATAATCAGCACAGAATAAATCTGTACTGATTGAGTGATGGTTATGAGTCTTTAGAATCTTCGAGAGCTTCGTATTGTTCAAGCATAGCTCTCACATCTTCGGCAGCTTTTCTCGATTTATTAGACTTATTAATCGCTTCAAGTACATGAGGAGCAATAGTTGGACCAGCGGTGACCAAAAATGCTGCAGCAAGTACTTGTTGAACTAATTTCATGTGCCTGTCTCTTTAAGGTAGGGTTTACTCGCCAAGAGTACTGTCCTTAAAGATTATCGTAACAAGGTGGGGGTTATTAGTACTATAACATAGTTTTTGATTATAATCAAGTTTTTGATTGAACCTGTTTAATCTTCAATAAAGCTTTTAAATTCTTTAAATATAAGTTACCATTTTAAATATGAAATCAATAAACCCTGAGCAAATCTCGGAACCACTAAAAGAGAATTCCAAAATCCAAATTCTCCTTGAATCTATTGGTGTTTTAGGTGCAGCTCTTCAAACTGCAAGTTATCAACAGTTAAAAAGATCCTTGGGTACTAATAATGATATAATTGAGACAGAGTTTGAAGGGGTTGAAGGTAAATCTTTTGACAATCATGACTACTATCATGGACTTGCAAATGATTTAATTCAAGAAATTGCAATTAGAAGACCAGAGCTTATGGAAATTCTAAATCCTTATTCTTTTACCCTCAATAATTTAGCTCAATTTAACTTACAGGGTGAAAGAGGTGCAGCTAATTTACAAAACATAATACCATATGTTAATTTAGTGGATCATGAAAATAAGCAATGGCTTAAAGTTGATAAAGATGTTTTCTCACCTAATCCAGAAGATACAAGAGAAGTTTATGGAATTAGCCAAGAGATTATTGATACTTTTAGATATGGAAAAAATAAAGAAAGCGCCCAAGATAATACTGAGATGGCTAAGATATTTGTAGAAAGCAAAAGACTAAAGCAAATATCAGTTGATAATCAAATTAGGTTTTTGGATGAAATCATAGAAATACTAAATGTCATTAGTCAAAATGATGAAGACTCAATGTTTAGAGCTAAAGCTCAAATTCTAAGAAGGAAACCCTTTAAAACTAAACAAGAATACGACGACTATATAGAATCAAATTCTGAATTATTTGAAGGTTTTAGTTCTTTGGAACAATTCGTAGACTATATTTTAGAAAAATATATTGATAATATATCCGATAACCAAATTGAAGAATTAACAAAGCGAGTTAATTATCACGAAAAATTCCTTACTAGTGATTGTGATATGCCCTACAAGCTAGGATATGATATACAGCAAATGGTCCTTAATGGGAATATTACTAAGCCTTTTGAAATTGTTACAAGCAGATTTGAAGAATTGTATGGTATAACTGGAGTGGATTTTGTAAAAAGCATGTCTAAACTATACAAATTATTTACTTCATATTACATGAGTGAATATACAGCTGATGAAATACTAGATCAAGGAAATTATTTACTTCTACCTTTAAAACCAACACTTACTAGACTTGAAAATGATTTTAGAATAAGATCTACGATTAAAAAATTAAACTCAAGATCAGACATAGAGAAAATTGATGACTTGATGGTGCTTACAAGTGATACAGAACAAGGTAAAGAAACATATACAATTCTTAATTGTTACAAAGCGTTATTAATCGAACAAGCAAGATTAAAAGAAATTTTCTCTCATCTTCTAGATGAGCAAACTTCTGATTCAATCTCTCAACAAATGAGAGATATAATGAACCAAATAAGAGAGTATAGATTTTCTGAACCAATGGTAAAAGCAAGCCAATTCTTAATTGATTACTATGGATTTAACTCCATTGATAAAAAGAGTTAATAAAAAATTATAAATAAAATATCACAGAATTCAATCAATCTTTTAATAAACCTGATGAATTAATATTTTGACTACAAGCAGTGATTGTGTTACAAAAATTAATAGCAAAATACAGGAGCAATCTAATGCTAAACAGTACTGATTTCAATGGTGTCTTAAAGGACCAAGATAACTACCTTCTAATGTATAAGGAATCGATTGTGCTTGATTGGAGCATTGATGAATGTGTGATTCCTATTTCTGATCCTAACTTAATTGAGAATTATCCGTTTCACTTTACTGGGGATAGGGAGATTGAATATGTTATTGATCCCCTTCTTGTAAGTAATCAATTCGAACAATCACCTAATAGTGTTATTGTTGATTTGATGAATGCAAATAGAGTGGATAATGTTTTTGAATTCTTTAATTGTGATTGTGAGACATTTTCTAAATATTTGTTGAGATACACTAAAGGTTTGGGATTGGAGTTTGATAATTTAGTAATTGATTTTTATGTTGACGAAGTTGGTCAAACCTATATTAGAATGAATCTTTATTGCTATCTCTGGTATCCGTACATTGATGGGCCTAAGGTTTTGGAAAGTGATGCTAATTGCTTTTATTTAAACCTTTGTTATTCGGCTGTATTTACAAAAAAACAAATCGGTACTTCTTTAAGGCTTGGTGATAGAATTGGTTTTAAAATGTCACATGTACTTATTGATGAGCAGTATAGAGATAATTCGAATCAACCATATTATTGTGGGGATGATTTTGCTCACTTGTTTGAGAATCATAGTTATACAAAGCATACAATGTATGTCTTAGAGGTCGTTATGAATGTATTGTATGTAGTTCGTGTTGAACCAAATAAGTATTTACTTCAACCTTTTAAACAAAAAGGAATTAGAGAATGGGGCGAAAGATTAAGCAGGAGAATAGTTCGACTCTTCGCTTAACTAATTAAGTTGGTTAAGGTCCTATGGTAACATAGGGCTTTTTTTTGGACCTAACACCAATGAATCTGACTCTACCAAAATATATTACTTTTATCATTTTTTATTTCTTTACTTTATCCAAATATGAAGGACAATAATTACAATTCATTCTAAAGATCTTAAACAAGTCTGAATTAAAACCAGGTGACACTGGCGGTTCAAATTTTGGTGGAGACTTGCATTGCCATGTTCCAATATTAAATGGCGCATCAACACCACCTTCACCAGTTCCTATCCGCTCATAGTCTTTGCATAAGAATAATCTTCTTGAATTACCTGCTATCGGTCCAGTCCCAACCAATCCAAACGGAGGTAGTGGGCTATTCATTATCCCAGCAAAATTTACATAATTAAAAGGTGTAGCAACATCGTTTAAAACCTTGAATCTATCTTGAACTTTAAAATTATCAAGTGGGAATACTTCACTCATTAGTGCAAACGCTCCACTCACATGTGCAGCAGCACCGCTTGTTCCACCAGGCTGGCCAGTATTAGGAGTGTATTTTTGATCTTGGAGTGAAGAAAAAGTGTTATCTCCTGGTGCGGAAATATCAATTAGTCCATTAGCACCATTACTAAATCCCATAAAAGTTGTTGCTCCTGGATTGGCATTGTCAGTTGCTCCAATTGTAAATGCATCGGATAGACAACCTGGGCTTGCAACTCCATTAGCTCCAATTGAGGTCGAACGAAAACCATTACCTGCAGAGATTACTGTTGGAACATCATAAGTATATCTTAACTCCCAAATATCAGTCTGAACGTCTTTTAAGGCAGACAAACCATCGCATGAACTTGTAAATATACCAGAGCCAAAACTCAGATTAATTGCACTCATTAAAGGTAATTGGAATGGAGGATTTGGAATTAGTGTAAATACTTTACGAAACATATTATATAGATGAACCAAATCCAAAGCTTGGAATACTCAGCTTCAGTAGTTCTAGCACAACCATTGGGACCACCACAAAACCTTGAATCAGTAAAAGTACTAAAAACTTGTAAAGCAAAAATATCAGCATTTCTAGCTATTCCATTATTTTCTTGCTTTATAATTTTACCATTTCCAGTTGCAATCCCTGCCATCATAGTTCCATGAGAACATTGTGAGTATTTATTAGGGCAAGGAAGCGCAGCATTTATTCCTGTATCGCCATTGTGACAATCATCATCATCTTCATTATCTTGGAAACAAGCTTCATACTTTAACTTGTTAAGTAAATATGGATGATAGTTCTCAACACCTGTGTCAAGAATTGCAATTATCGAATTATTTCCTTCTTGTTTATTCCCTTGGTCCGGAAACGATACATCTGAACTATCTCTACTCCAGGCTGCTGGTGAAGATACTACATTGGCCGTAGGACCGGTTGTAACCGAGTAAATATGTGGTTGAAAAATCTCATATAATACACCTGATGAATTTAGTTCTTTCAACTCAGTTTTATCTCTAACTCTGAATTTTACCATGTTATTAGTTTTATTGAATTTGAGTGTTTTGCTTAATTCATATTTTGATAATAATTTTTTCTTTTCAGTTATCAAGGATTCATACATATATGGAAGATTTTTTTTCTCTTTGACTAATGTAAAGATTGACGTAAATAGATCTTTATTATTATTCAAATACTCTCTTAATCTTGAGGTTTTAACCTCTTGAAGCATGTGATCATCATTAATTCTACCTATTAAATCAACATAACCATCATTATCTATTGCTTGATTCCATATATCAAGAGACTGCTGACCGTTATTGGAATTACTTTGTACATTTATATAGGTGTAACTCAGAATTGATACACCTACCACAATAGCCAAGATCAAAATTGTTTTAATTAGTCGGAACATATGATTTCAAACTATATTTAGATTACATATATGTCAAAAAAAATAACCTTACAACATTAATTAGCGTTGTAAGGTTGATTGGATCAACTTTGCGATGAATAATTTTGAAAAGTATTAATTGGAAATAATTTACTATTTGACATTTGTTTATTTCTAAGTTAGTAATTGAATATTCACTGTTAAATCTAGACAAAAACAAAAATGAAAAATCAACTTTTATGCTTGTTCGCTATTGGTGCTGGAGCTATTGTTAGCACAGCTTTGCCGGCAAATGCTGGTATCGTTATCTCTGATAACTATGGCAACTGTCTTAATTATTGTGAAATGATTCACGTCAATCCTGCACTTCAAGAGAAGTACCAGAATATCGACATGAAATGGTATGCTTATCAATGGATCAAGGAAAATCCTACCAACATCATGGTAGTTGCCCACAATGAAGGTCGTATTTCTTATCCTCGCCTTTTTGCACATGCTTATCAAGAAGCTGCTAAGCTCTTTGAAATCAGCAATGCAGAATAATAAAGCTCAGCATACCAATTAGACTCTAATCGCCCTGCAATTCTTTTGCAGGGTGATTTATTTTGTTATTGATTAAAATTGAGAATTAATTAATGATAGAGCTATGAATATAAAGAATTTTGGAATTAAGTTTAATTACAAGGTCTGGATAGCTATTATATTATTTATAATCTTGATGATTATAATTGGATTGGCATATATCGGACCATCTTTAACCAACATATCAACGCAATCAGCTCAGAAAAGGCTAAACCAGACAATATCAGAATTAGATGGAAATAAGGGAACTATAAAGATCGCACCAATAAAACAAGATACAGATGGTAATGGTCTTGCTACTGGAGTGGCTTTTGATAGTAAAAATAGATCTTTTTTGATGTTTTCTTGTTCTACTAATTGGGGAATACTTGCATGGTTAGAAAGCCCAAAGTGCGTAATAAAAGACATTGACTATAACAATGCTCGAGGTGATTCAATATCAGATTTTAAAACATCTATATTTAGAGGATCTGACGGTGATGTAGCAAAAGCACATGCTGAAGTGTTTATGAAGTCATTGGGGTTGGAAGGTAAGCTCTTACTTGCAGACAGTGTCAAAGGTGATGAAAATAATTTTAATGTAAATCTAATCTTAGATAGTCCAGTAATAACACCTGATGGACGAACAACAACACAAATTTTGTTACGAGTAGATAAGAAATGGGCAGTTTTTCCACCGGGATTTAAGTATTTAGGAGGCGCTACTCCTACCCTTAATGTTTCAGGAGCAGGTACCAATAATAATGTCAACCCAAATACTAGATAATATTAGCAAAAATGAGAAATATAACGATAACTATTAGAGATATACCAATAAAGGTAGTGTATAAGAGAATCCGCAACCTTAGGCTTACTATATCTCTACGTAGTAGGTCTGTTAATGTTTCTTCACCATATCATGTAAGTTTGGATACAGTGTATAACTTTGTTGAGACAAGATATGATTGGATTGCTAAACATCTTGAAAATATTCCAATTGTAGATAAAATTGAGTATAAACTCGGTTCAACTATGCCTGTGTTCGGTAGCCAAAGATTGATTAAATCACATCAAGATTTAGATTCAATCAAATCTGAATTCATGGAGTATATTAAACAACAAGTTAAGCAGAACAGCCAAACTCTAAACGTTATAGTAAAAGGAATAAAAATCAAACCTCTTAAATCACGCTGGGGTTCATGCAATACATTAGATAAAGTTATAACCCTTAATTTCTATCTTGTTCATAGTACTCATGAAATAATTAATTATGTATTATATCATGAAATGGTCCATCTTTTAGTCACAGGTCACAATCAAGAATTCTATTCATATATCAAATCTAAATTCCCTAATTATAAAATTCTTGATGCTCAGTTAAAAGAATTACAAGCAAGATTATAATCAGTAAATAAATAATCACAATCCCCTTGCAAATAAGCAATAAGTGTGTTATGATTATTTGAGAATCACATTTTTCCATAGGAAAAGAAACATGAAATTTAGCGCAATTTGTCTTTCACTTCTTGCCCTACCTGGGGTTACAAGTGTAATTGGTCTTGGTGTTTTACTTGATCCCAATACTGGGATTGAGTGGACAGGAATGCCAGTTCAAGGAGGGGGTCAGTTAGTTGATTTTACACTAGTAAATGCAGCTATCGAATATGAAGCGACAAAGAAACCTTTGTCTATTGCTACTCCAGAAGGTAGTGCAACACCTGAATTCTCCACTGGGAGTAAGCCGCGTATCGATGCCAAACCCGTTTTGGTATCTTCGCCTTCTCCTAATCCTGAAGTTTTACCCACAGTTAAACCACAACCAGCAACCACAACAAATAAAGCTGCTGTAAAACCAGTTCAGGTTAAACCCAAAGCACCAGCAGCAGTAAAAACCCCACCTGTCAAGCAAACAGCGACTCCCAAGCCACCAGCTGCCACACCTAATCCTGTGGCATCTCCTACGCCAACTACAACCCCTTCATTCCCTCCGATTGTTGAAGTTGCAACATCTCCAAGCCCAAGCCCTACATCCGCACCAACCCCGGTGCCAACTGTAGAGCCTACGACTTCACCGTCACCTAGCCCAGTAACCGAGCCAACACCATTACCAAGCGTTACACCACCAGAAGTGATGCCAACGCCAAATAGCGGTCTTTAGTTTTTGTTAACTTCTAGTATTAAACTTTAAGTTTTTACTTTTTGTTTCTCAAACTTAAAATGAGTTAGGTCCTAGGACTCGATGTTTCCTTATACCCCCAAACCAATCTGTGTTTGGGGGTAATTTAAATAATAAACTCTGTAATGATTAAATAACTCACCTTTCGCAACCAAACTCCAACCTCATTTTAGCCAGTTCTTCAAAAGATCTTTTTAAGGCTTCTAAATATAGTTTTGATTTTAATTGAA
>JAYUKV010000055.1:0-4139 GCA_043764135.1 bacterium
GTTTGATTTTTTCAATTAGTGTTGTGTTTGTTTTGTTGTTAATAGGCATACCTAATTGAAACTTAATTATTAAGATTAATGTGGTTGGTTTCTTTTTATGTATTTTATTAATGGTTTTTCAATATATTGATCGAATATTTGAGGTGGAGTTAGAAATACAACCCCTAAAATAAGAATTACAATCAAAAAAGCAAATTTTAAAAAAAATATACACAAGGATTTAAGATTATTAAGTGTGAACATAGTATGTAAATTAGTTAAAACGCCTTACCTAAAAATTAAGTAAGGCGTTGTTTACTTAATTCCTAATTTTTCCCGAATCAAATAAATCATTTCCTTGTTCGTTTAATTCAGTGATTTTTTTTTGCTACATCTGCAGGAACTCTGTCTAATCCACCCCAAGGACTGAAATCTTTTCTTTTATCCTTGAAAACATGCTAATGTCGAGTTGCGATAACGGTACAGATACAGTATGTATTATCTTTCATTTCTTGGTTAAACCGATCCTTATTAGGATCACACCCAGTCATGATAAAATTTTTAGGAATATTGCATGAAAATAATCATTGCTAGTTAAAGAAAATAAATTTAAATTTAATAAGGTTGTGATATTAAATAATACCACATATATTTCAATGTGGTAAGAATTGTATTAAGGAGTTTGCAAAATGAATATTGAAATTCCATATTCAATATTCATTTATAATTGCAAACCATTTATTGGAGATTTTTTATATGAATCAATCGCACTATAAACAATAAAAGATATAGATGCAATTAATATACAAAAAACTACCGCGGCTGCTATTGATTTTTTAGTCATAAATTAATTAATTATTTTTTGAGTTGTAAAGTCATTTCTTGAACGAGTATTTGCTCCAATAATGTACTGAGTAAGCTCGCTAGGCGCTCTTCCAAAAGCTGCAACTGGTCTAAAATCTTCGATAGATCCAGTATTGATAAACCATGCTCGAGTTGCGAAACTAACACAATGACAACTATCTCCAGTTCCTGTTACATTGTACTTATTCGGATCACATCCAGTAGTTTGTGCAGGGGAATTAAGGATCTGATTTGCTTTATTTTCAGAAATTCTAACTTTTCTTACTGCAAATCTACCATTTACTCTTGAATTAAGGATATCATCAATTGATTTCATTTCAAAAGGATGGTTTCTAACGTAGCCAAAATATGGACTCGATCCATCGTTGACACCTTTTAAGTTACCAAAGTGACTTTGAGAGGCAAACGCAGTCCAGTTTGATGTATTAGTTGAACCATCTAAATATGTTGTGATTTTTCTTGTGATGATTGCATTAAATGCGTGACCTGATACATTGGGAATAGATTAAACTAAGCTTTCACCTGTTGATACTAACCAATACTCATACTCATTATTCTCACGAATTACTTGCTTACCACTAACAGGAACAGTTCCAGATAAACTTCCTTGACTACTAGCTTTTACACTAGAAAATCGTACTACGCTATTATTCTGTGATCCAATATCCAAGATTAGTCCAGTTGGAGCATGGTATGGATTATTGTTTAATTTTTTCCACCACATGTCTCTATCATTTTTATCGCAACGATAAAAATTAATTGTAGATCCTGGAGCAGGTTGATAAGCATTTGCACATGTGCCTGGTTTTGCAACTGATTCAATTAGAAATGTATCATTGTTGATATAGATTTCATTGAACAATTGTTCAGGGTCATTAGGTACATCTCTATATTGAGATCCAAGAATTGCTCCATGTTTGTAACCGAATGAAGGGTTAACATTAAGAGAAATACCATTCTTAGAATATCTAACAGAAGTATTAGCTTGAGCAGGCTCAACAACATTAAATGCTGCAGCAACAGTAACTGCAGCAACTGTAAGAGCTGTACCGACTTTAGCAAGAAAACGAGAGAATCGAGTGGCCATTGTAATTTACCTCCGTAAATTGTATAGAATTGGCTGATTGTTCTTCTAAAATAATAAACAGGTGTTTGTCAAAAGATTGTGGGGAATTGGTGGTTGGGGTTGGTAAGGAATTATTAATCTTGATAGGGAATAACACTGTAACATTAATAGAATAATAAAATACA
This sequence comes from bacterium, assembly GCA_043764135.1. Classification (GTDB taxonomy): domain Bacteria; phylum Patescibacteriota; class JACMRA01; order JACMRA01; family JACMRA01; genus JAYUKV01. The sequence continues at coordinate 2,095 of JAYUKV010000055.1, forward strand.
GACTTATTTATAAAAATAAGTCTGAGGGATCTAAGAGCTAAAGCAAAATTAATTGCTAGCATTATGTAACAGGGGGCCTTGCACATAGTTTCTAAACTGTCCTATTTGAGCTTATGATTCGCATTACCTTGATAAAAAGAGCGTAACATATTTGCTTGCTTATCTGCAACTATGCTATGAGGACCTGGGGTAACCATTGCATAATAGAGTTTTTCACCATTAGGGTTAACCATAACTCCTGCAGCTGAAAACATAGGATTGGAATTTAAAGTACCAGTCTTTAAAGCAACTTGGGGATTGGTAACACCTATGAAATATTCTTGGAATCTTCTTCCAGATGCTCCAGCAGTATTAACAGTACCCATTATGTCTATCAAAGAACTTCCTTTAGAGATAAGGAACCTATCAAAAGAAGCGGTAATTTTTGCCATATCATTAACTGATACTTTAGTTGTAGGTGTACTACCATAATTTGTACAACCATGAGTAGCATCACCAACACCACCTTGATTACATCCACTACCATTACCAACGACCAAATTAGGATTGCCAGCTTCTTGACGAGTAAGGGCTTGAACCTTTTCGATTCCAACCTTGTTTGCCATTTGTTCAGCAAGTACATTATCTGATAAATCAAGCATTCCTTGCACTAAAGTCTTTACAGATTTGTCACCAAATCCTGGAACTTTAGCATCAAGGCCAAACTCTTTGATAAATGCATAAGCAGTTATTACTTTACTTATGGAAGCAGGTTCCATAGGTGTATCAACGCCTTTACCAGCTAGAATATTTAAATTCATATCTGTTACAACGGCTGTACCAGGGGCCGACTTCATAGAAGATTGTAAGAACTTATTATCAATTAAAGTAGTTAATACAATTTTCAAATCAATTGTAGGGTTTGAGCTACTTCCAACTATAGGACCACTAGTATCACCAAATCTAGGTAAGATATCTATTGGATTAAAGTTCGGCAGTACATTCTTACCGATCATTCCAACAAGTAGGACACCTAGAGCTAAATTTAAATAATTTTGGTATTTATCAAATTTTGATGATTGTGTACCCGTTGTAGGTTTAGTAGGTGAATGAATACTTAAAATATTTTTTTGCTTTGTTGTCGTAAGACTAAAACTAGTTTTATGTGATGTCATGAATTACCTCGTGCTAACTGTTTAAGTTGTAACGACAAAAAACTCTTTTGTCAACTCAATACACCGTTTAATATGGTTAACACTGTTAAAAAACTACATAAAAAATCCCCTCAGATCAATGATAGATAAGAGGGGTTTAAGTTTAACATTAGGAATTTATTAAATCCCCAAAACAGCTATTGTTTCTTTTGTAAGGAATTGTTTGGCTAACTCTGTCTTACCTTCAATTAACCAAGTTCTAACCTCAGTAGCATGAACTGAGTTGATACCATATTCTTGAAGTAGGTCTTGATTTTGTGTGCCAAAGTCATCTTCACCGCAGTAAATAAAACCAAGATAACCTTCAGCATACTGATCAAAATAGACCTTAACTCCTTCCAAGTTTGAAGTAATCAATACAGTGCCTGGGGTGATAAAATCTGTAACTGATTCTACCCATTTTTGATTCGATTCAAGATCATCGAGTTTTCTCATAGCACAAATTAATTCAAACTCCCTTCCAATAGCAAGTATATTGGATGTGACCATGTCTACTCTTTGGCTAAGATCAATTTTCAATGTCTCAGTAACATGGTTTACTTTGAAGTTTTCTTTTTGTGCTGATCCGATCACATGAAGATAATCTGTAACATCCAAACCAAGATCATCAATTGCATAACGTACTCCTGCACTAATTAACTCATAGTGAGCTTGTGTAAATGGCGCAGTCTTACCAATAAACGATAAACTTCCAGAAAAAGCATGCGAACTAGGAATATATAGCATTTAATCACTCCATTCAAGGTTTTATTTAAATGACTCACCTTTCGCAACCAACTTTACAACAAACCAAAACCTCCCAATAATAGTTCATGATTTTGGATAAACCAACTTTAGATCTCTACTCTGATT
>JAYUKV010000056.1:0-4100 GCA_043764135.1 bacterium
TCAATTAAAATCAAAACTATATTTAGAAGCCTTAAAAAGATCTTTTGAAGAACTGGCTAAAATGAGGTTGGAGTTTGGTTGCGAAAGGTGAGTTAATAAAACAACTTGTATATCTTAAGAGATATGCAAGTTGTTTTTTGGCTTGTTTTAGAAAATTCACCTGTTGCAGACAACAGAGCTTTATCGGTATAACTAAAATGCAGAAATAGTGATTAGAATATGTCTAAATTTGCAATGCTTTAATATCATTAACTGATTTAAAAGTTTGACAAGTGTATAAATAAACATAAATTTAAGAATAACCGTTAAGGTTTTCATTTATGAGTAAATTTAATTTTATATTAATAACAGCACTTATCTTTACATTTTTCTTATCGAGTAGCAATGTAAATGCAATCAATTTTGATATTGTTAATAATCCAACCAGCAATATCAAATCAAGCACAGGCTACTTCAAATCAGTTACAGACTTTGTAATAGCATTCAATAATGCTAGGCAACTAGACAATACAGTAAGTAAAAACAAAAAGAGTTTGATGTTAACAGCTTATTTTGATTTGCTTTCAAAAAAAGATCAGATACAAGTTATTCTTGACTCAGAAAGAGATGCTAGAGGTCTTACCCTTAATTATACTAATCATCCACGACTAAACTCAATTTCTCAAGCTTACGCTCAGGCATTAAACAATACAGGTCAGTTTACCCACACACTTAATAACACTACACCATGGACTAGAATGGATTCAGATGTATCAATCAAAAACTGTAGAGAATTTCATAAATATGGCGAGTCTCTCTTTAGGGGGTGGTCTACAGGGAAGAGTACAATATTATGGCACCTATATAGTATATATGGCTTTATTTATGATGATGCTGGAAGTAATTGGGGGCATAGAATGCACTTGTTAAGTAATTATAATAACAATCATTTTACGCCTGATAATAAAGAAGGTTATATTGGTATTGGAATCTTAGAGACAACTACAGGAGATAAAAAAATGGTACATGTTGTTATTAACTCATTCGATCCAAAACCTTCTTGTAGAATTTAATTTGCAATTCGTATTTAAACAAAACTAGAAAAGTTGTAATCGATCTTATACAATATTCAATAATATCAAATTATTTTAATTTGACTAAAGCTATCTATTGTGATATTGGTATAGAGTCAACAAACGTTTTATTAAGGTTGAGAAAAGATATGACCATTACAGCACCGACAATTTTTAGTGTTAAGACTGATATTTGTTCTATGGTTGCACCGCTTGTAAACAATTCTACAGATGCCACTGCAGATCTGGCACGAAACATTGCCATGATCGGCAATGAAGAAGGGTTGGTTACGACTATTCGATTTAACGATGTAACAGAATACCACCCGACTAGCCTAACTTTGACTTACGCTGATATTCAATATATTGCTGCCAAAAACCCGCAATATAAAATGGCAACTGTGGAAATCGCAGAACTTCCATCTCAGAAGTAAAAATCGGAATTGTCCCCAACATATCGTTGGGGACAAATTATTATTATTATTACTTTTTTGGACTATATGTTGTACATATTTGTGTAATTAGAGTATAATATCAGTTGTGAATAGAAATAAAAACAAAAATGCTTTAATAATTTGGAATTACATGAACAACAGCTCAGAACTTAAAACAGCTGATTTAATCTGGGTTCTATGTAGTTACAATACCGATATGGCAGACTTGGCAGTAGAACTATATAAGGATGGTTATGGAAAAAAAATTCTTTTTTCAGGAGCCTATGGAAAAGGTAAATCACATTATTTCTCAGAACCTGAAGCTAGATTCTTCGCCGCAAGAGCTATAAAATTGGGAGTACCAAAAGAAGATATATACATCGATGATATGGCTACAAATACTGGTGAGTCAATACTATTAGGATATCAAAAGATTTCAAAATTAAAAAATAAGGTTACAAATATAATCCTTATTCAAAAACCATATAAATTAAGAGCCTCATTCAATTCTATCCTTGCTCAGTACCCAGAGGTAATAGAAAGCAATATTATTCCATATACTATTGATGTTGATATGGAAGCATATTTTGATGAACATGATAATAACAAGACAATCAATTCAATGGTTGGTGAGTTGTATAAGATTATTAACTATCCTCCTTTAGGGTTAATGATAGAGGATAAAGTACCTGAAACTGTTTTGGCTGCATATAAATACTTTATAAATCAAGGTTTTACTCAAGATATTCCAAAAGCTAAGAAAGTTATTAAAGCTAAGAAAACAAAGACACTGCCATCAAAAAAAAATAAATCTATAAAAACAAAAAAGACCCTTAAATAGGGCTTTTTTGTTATACTTTAATAAAAATATTAAAAAACAGTCTTTTGTTTTTCAATATAATTAGCTGTATTAATAGCTTTTGTTTTCTTCTTAAGATGAGAGATTGCTTTTGAAAAGTGTTTAGTTTTTCTAGATCTAGCAACTAAATTTGACTTCTTAGTTCTTTTCATGAACTTTGAAACGATTTTTGTAGTAGAATCTCCCTCTTGACGGGTTACATATATCATATAATATAATTATTCTTGTTTTAAAAAATTGAATTGAGTGAAGAACATTGAAATTAGATAATAAATAAACACAATCATTGTAAAATTAATTATATACAAATTGAGATTAAAAAATCTAACCAAAAAGAATTCGAAAATCAAACAAATAAATGTCCAAATAACAAGATTCTTCTCACTTAAAATATTTAACCAAAATAAGATATGACAAACTATTACAACTATAGGTAAAATAATACAAAATATTTTAGTATTTATCGGTTGATCGCTCAAACTATAAGCTAGAATTAAAGTAAGTATTATTGAAAATGTTGATTTATTAAATAATGACAATGATATTTTCATATGGGTGAAAATCTGTAATGAGTGTTAAGACTAATTAGCTTGCGCTGCTTTTATCTTTTTGGTTCTAATCGACTTGATTGGATCCTTAACTCCTTCTAGATAGTAAAGCTTCGATCTTCTTCCTCTGTTATACGTATGTACTACAATTTTATCGATCAAAGGTGAATGAATTGGGAATGTTCTTTTTACTTTGATGCTTCCTGATGCAACTTTAAGTACTGTAAATGTTCCATCAAGTGTTGTGCTACCATGTTTTTTGGCAACGACTATTCCTTTAAAGGATTGGATTCTCTCTTTGTTTCCTTCTATGATCTTATAAAAGACCTCCACAACAGAGCCTGAAGAGAAAGCAGGGATGTCGGTTCTTAGCTGCTGTTTGACTACAGAGCTGTTCTTGATCAAATGATGAGACATATTCTCACTTGTAATATAAACAAAGTTATGAATTGTAGTCAAATAAAAATAACCACAAAAAGTGGTTTAGAGTTTTCATAGCTTGATTAATCAAGTCCAAGAAAGTTAGTTACAGCTTTAAAAAATCCATCCATTCCGGAAGTCGTTGACTCTTTGGTTGATTTATAGTGATCTTAGCCTTGTGTTCGGTCAGATCGATGAACAGTTCGAGATCCATCTTCATGATCTACATAATGGAGATGATCATTGTTAACTGCCGTGTGTGAATCGGATCCACGACCGATTATAGTTCCTGTTCCATCAGATTCGTGTCGAATATCAATCGCTTCACCACGATACCATGTGTTCCAATTAGAGGACTTTGATTCTGAATTGTTTTCAGGTTCAAAGTATGCATCAATTTCATCGCCAGATCTTACAGGCATTGTATTCAATCCAATATGTAAACAACTTACGTAACTTTTTTGACTATAAAAAGAAAACAAACTATGTCAAAATATATGAATATAACTAAAAAAAATTATTATCTAACAATGTTTAATGATTTGTTTGAGTACAATTTGAATATTTTGGATGTAAATTTTAAAAACTACTGGTTAAAATATTCTTTATAGCTAACCCATAACACAACTGGACAATTAATTTTAATAAACTATACTGTCTTAAATTTATGAGATATAGTAATGATTTATGAAAAAAAGTTGTGAAATTAATTACAGATCAAAATATTAAAAAAAGTATTGTTTCTAAGATGTTCTCATTAAGTAGAACAACTATCGACTCGTGGTTG
>JAYUKV010000057.1:0-14547 GCA_043764135.1 bacterium
GCTTAATAATAAATTATTAAAATAGTTATTTTATGAATTTGTTAAATTGACTTGAAAAGATAACTGTTTGGATTGTTTTTTTTTTGGTTGAGTTGTCAAGTGACTATTGGATAAGTTGCAAACAATATTTGACTATTTACCAATGGTCTAAAAGAATGCTTAATATGTTAGATTTATCAAAATTTTTTAAAGCTTATGATCTTCGTGGTACAACTCCAGAATTGGATTGGAAGGTTTATTATCTCGCTGGTCAAGCCCTTGTAACTGAAATAATGATTCCTGAAGAATTAGAATTAAGTATTAATGTTTGGCATGACACAAGGCTTACTTCTGAAAAATTCTATAAAGCATTTATAACAGGATTGCTTAGTAAAGGATGTACTGTTATTCCTTGCGGTCTTGGTTCAACAGATATGATGTATGCATATACAATTAAAAAAAATATAAGCGGTGCGATTATAACTGCTTCACACAATCCAAAGGATGATAACGGTCTTAAAATCGTAAAGAAATATCCACAGATGTTAGGACTATCGACTGGATTAGATAAAATTAGAGATTATGTTATTGCTTATTATGATAGTATTGATATTGATGAAAAAAAGATCAGAAATATAATTAATTCGACTCAAGCTAAGAAGGAAACAATAGAGTTTTTGACTAATGTGTGCAATCAAATTGGAGATATTCATAATATCAACATACCAAAAGACTACAAAGTCGTAGTTGATGCGGCCAATGGAATGGGAACTCTGATATTTTTATTGCTTCAAGCACAATACCCTAAAATCAAATGGATTCCACTATACTGTAACCTAGATGGAAACTTTCCCAACCACCCTGCAGATCCTATAAATCCAGAAAATCTAAAAGATTTACAATCCGAAGTTTTAAAGACCAAAGCAAACCTTGGAATTGCATTCGATGGTGATGCTGATAGAGCTTTTTTTGTTGATGAAAAAGGTGAGCTGATAAATGGTGAGAATTTAATTGCTGTCTTTGCAAGAGAGCTTGTTAGAAAAGTTAAAACCGATAATTTGGATTTTAATCCTGCGTCAGTCTATGTTGTAAGCTATAGTAGAGCATTAGCAGATACAGTATTAATGGAAGGGGGCGCTGCAATTGCATCCAAACAAGGTCATACTTATGTAAAAGATTTAATGAAGAAGTATAATGCTATTTATGGAGGAGAGGCATCTGGGCATCATTACTTTGGTCAATTTGGTTATATGGACTCTGGTATATTGGCTTGTAATCTTATTTTAAAAACTTTATTTAATAACAATATTGCAGCTTCAGAGCTTTGTAAATATTATCAAGATAAGTATTTTATGTCTGGAGAACAAAATATAAAAGCCCCTGTTGGTAAAGATATGAAAATGATATCTCAAAGAGTTAAGCGTAAATATAGTGATGGAGTAATAAACGAAATGGATGGTATAACTGTATTTTACCCTGAGTATAAATTTACAATAAGAGGTTCGAATACAGAGCCGCTGTTTAGAATAAATGTAGAAACTAAAATTAAAAATGATATAATTAATCCAGATAAGATACTTCAAGAGTTAAAATCAATTATACTTGAATAATCAAAAAAAGTGTGCTACAGTATAAAAGGATATCCATTTACCTGCCGTATCACAATGAAAAGAATCAATTCGGTTTTAATGTTAGGATTATTGCTTTTGGCTGGTTGTACTACTCAACCTAAAACTGCTGCATTAATCACAGCAGAAAAGCCAATTGAAATACCCATTGAAACTCAAGTTACTTCAATTTCACCCACTGAATCCAAACCAAAACAAGCGCTTTCTACCAAGTGCAAACTACCAAACAAAAAGTTTGGAATTTACGTAACCAATCACAGTCAGAGTTATAGAAAGGATAAGTTTGCAAAAATTGTTAAACAAACTCAATCAATGGGTTTTAACCAAATAGCAGTTTCTGTGCTATATGGTGGCAGAAGTGCAGTTAAAACTGATTCTTTGGTATTTCCAAATCACACTTTTCTTGAAAAAGAAGAAGGTCGAGATTTGTTCGCTGAGATACAAGAAAATTCAAATCTATGCGCTATTGCCTTCGCGGAGTGGGGTACTAGATATCCATTCAAAAGTGACTTGATGCTACGATATCCAGAGTTTTTCCTTGCTAATAACAAGGGAGAAAGGTTCGAGCATGGTGATGGTGTAAAATTTGCTTTTCTTAACATTCTCAACGAGAATGTTAAGAAAAGCTATTTGGATTATATTAGATCTTTGGCTTCAAACCCAAATATTAATGTAATTCAATTAGACGATCATTTGGCTATTGGATCAAGTTTTGGGTATAATCCTGAATTCATTAAAGGATTTAACGAATTCTTGGTACGTAACAAAATTGATTTTAAAGGCAATAAATCCAAACCTGATCCTAAAGATCTGCATTGGATCAAGTTTAGGACTCAAGTTGTCACTAACTTCTTTGCGCAAATTGTGCAAGCTGTTAATGAAACCAATAAAGAAATCGAGGTAACAATTGTCAGTGGTGAGCTAAGGTTCATGAAGGATAATTATCACCAAGATTTTCACCAGTTTACAAGCAAAGGAGCCGAATCAATCGGTGTTCAAGCTTACGGTATTCCTGGTAAGAGAAATGTAGCTAGTCTTTTGAAAAGAGAAAAGAATACTACTTCAATTGCATTGTTTTTTGCACTTGGTAAAGAAATAGTTCCCCAAACTGTTTTAAAAGCTAATATGGACGCAGTTATTGCCAATGGTAATAGTGAAGTCTGGTTGTTTGGGCATCAGCCTATTTACGACGGGACAGAACATTCAAGAGCTCAGCAAAAGTTCTTGAAGTCACTTGTTGTAGATTATTATGCAGGGCATACAGCCGCTGCAAAAACTGCTAACAATACCAAACAGGCTCCTGTTGACCATAAAAGCCAACCAAATCAATCAGTCAGCTCAAATAACAAAAAATAGTTTTTACATAGTTTTTACTATTTTATGTTCTTCCCTTTCCTCTCATTGCTTTATGTAATGAGGGGAATTTTTATAGTTATTTCTTTTAAAAAAATAGTTGTATTATTGACAATGAACGAGTATTTACTAAATAATTAAAGATATATGTCAACTCACAAGATAGCGATTATCGGATCTGGACCAGCTGGATATACAGCTGCAATTTACACTTCAAGAGCAAATATTTCAACTGATGTATTTATGGGATTACAACCAGGAGGACAATTAACAACGACAACTGAGATTGAGAATTTCCCAGGTTTTGAAAATGGAATAATGGGTCCAGAGTTGATGATGAATATGGAGAATCAAGCCAAACGATTTGGAGCTAATATGATTCAGGAGGAGGTTAATAACATTGAGCAATTATCTAAGAATCCTTCAAAATTCCAAATCACAACATCTTCTGAAACTTATCAATACGATGGAATTATCATTGCTTCTGGAGCTTCAAGCAAATACTTGGGCTTAGAAGGGGAGATGGATTGGGTAGGTAAGGGTTATCATACTTGTGCAACATGCGATGGATTCTTTTATAGAGATAAAGAGATAGCTGTAGTAGGTGGTGGAGATAGTGCGATGGAAGAAGCTAACTTCTTAACTAAGTTTGCAACCAAAGTTTATTTAATCCATCGTTCAGATCAGTATAGAGCATCTAATATAATGCTTGATAGAGCAAAAGCTAATAGTAAAATAGAATTTTTACCTTTTCAATCTGTTCAAAACTTTATAATTAATAACAATCAATTTGAAGGTGTGGTTTTAAAGAATGTAAAGAACGGATCAACTAAAGAATTACCTGTTACAGGACTATTTGTTGCAATAGGTCACAATCCAAACTCTCAATTTACAACTAACTTAAATCTTCCAAAAGATGATATAGGATACCTAATTCCACAGTCTAGAGTAAATTCTGAAGACAGGGTCTCGTCTTATCAGACTGCTTCAAGTATACCAGGAATATTTGTGGCCGGTGATGTAGAAGATAATATATACAGACAAGCAATAACTGCTGCAGGAGATGGTTGCAGGGCTGCAATTGACTTAGAACGATATTTGGAAAGTCAATAGACCTCTTTCCTAATTAACAATAAGCACGATTAAATCACAATAAATCTTAATTGCAATGCAACAATTGTTAGATTTATTGGTTGATTTATCGTAGCGTTTGCGAATTAGGAAAGAGGTCTAATAAGTAACCAAAGAGAACTCAGAAAATTTTTTGACAAATTTGTTTTTTTAAGTTATAAATATAAAAGACAACCTATATCTCTTGGGTAAAAAATAGAATGTCAACACAAAATCCAATGTCAAGAGTTCAAATAATTTTGGAACTGATCAGCCAGCTAGGGTTTGTGAAAAAACCTCAAGTTTTCACAGTTTTAGACAGACAAAAGCATCCTATCGAGCTTAAAATCAGTTACTACGCAGGTAGTGTTATGATTCGCACTGAGGAAGAATATGAGTTGGAAATTTATCACAACTCAAAACTTTTAGTGTCTTCGAATAGTGTTGAACTTGTTCTGATCGAAGGAGAGTTATCTCTCCAGATTAGAGCAGAGTATCATACCAACATCGGAACTAACGAAGTGTATATCAACACGGATAGAATCTCATTCTACCCGTTAAAATCACTCCAGTTCGAACAGAAATTAAAAGTGCGAAATTCTACCGACTGTAGTTTTGACTGGGAAACTGCATATACAGATGTGTGTGAAAAACTTTCTGAGTTTGGCCATGCTCCAACACTTCAACCATCTTTGGTTGCTTGTTCCGAAAGTCTGAATTGGAATATGGCTTATGGGCAAATCCAATCGGATTTATCGAAAACATCAAAATTCCATCGGCAAAACCACGGTCTCGCCTAATATCTAAGTAAGTTAAGTTCTACAAGTCCCCCATCATTGATGGGGGACATTTTTTTTTAAAAATTACTATCCAGTTTTTAATCTAATATTTTGCATCTCTGTATTCATAACACCAGTTTAGAATGTTTTCTAAAATTGTTTTTTGTTTTTCTAAAAGTGTCATGTTTTGCAAATCTTGGATACATTTCTTGTAAATACTTTCTGTTACTCTTTTTTTATCAATTTCATTAACTTGTTTTGATGATTGCATAAGATCAAATTTATCTATTACGGATTTATCACTTAATGTAATTTTATTAAGAATACTATCATCGTTGTTGATGTAGTGAATAAGGCACATAGATTGCAAAAATTCGTTTAATTCTGTCCAGTTAACATTTTCAGGTTTTAAAATTTTATTCTCTATAATATCTTTTCTAAATCCTAGATATAAAGGAAATCCGATCTTTAGATAAGAAAGTGAATATTTTCCTTTTTGCAAAAAACTATTTTTGTTAAAACTTTTATAATTTGATAATGAGTTATGAATTTGAAAATCCGAAACAAAATTATCAATAGATACTAGCGCTGATTCAAAATAGGGTTGTTTCTTAATAATTTCAACTTTTAGGTTGTCAAGATTGACCTTGTAGGTTGCTAAGGTTTTTGGCCAGATGTTAGTATAAAACTCTTTGTTATATTCGCGTAGAATTGAGTTAGGGTAAGACTCAACTTCTTTTAATTGTGAAGTTGTAAATAGTTCAAAGAAGCTATCATAATTACCTTGTAGTTTATAATATTGATAGAGCCACTCGCAGAATAAAGCAGTATTATTATCCAAATTAATAAACCGCCCTATCTTAAAGCACTCTAACTCCTTATTCTTTTCTAAATGAATTCTGAGACCGTTATCTATAAATTCATTAAATGTTGGTTTTAAGAATAATTTCAACTGTGATTGATATTCTGGTTGTGCATTGATAAGGTCAAACATATTTATTTTTTAGTTAATATTTCTTGTGTTATTTTCTTAGAATTTTCCACACCCGGTTGATCAAATGGATTGATGCTATTTAACTCACCCAAATATGCAGTAAATATTTCAAAGAAGATAATAATTTTACCCAAGTATTTATTTAGATTTACATTATCGTCAAATTCATAATATGAGTGGATAAGTTTGAGGCTTTCAAATGTTGCCAAATATTCAGCTTCTAATAATTGATTGATTGTATAATCATAACCTGGGATAGCTAACTGTTGCCCTTCAAAAGGCGGATAGAAGAATATTAATTTGTTTTTTATACCATCAGATAGTAATTGTAAGAATGAGTGTTGGTCCTTAACGCCTGTACAAGATATTGGTAAATACTCTTTACCTGATTTACCTAATGATTCGGCAATTAATTGCACAATCCATTCGTTTAGATAGGGTAATTTATGATTGTATGAAAAGTTTACAATTGTTTTTACTCTCGATTCAAAGGTCGCTAATGCTAATTCTTGTATGTTGTTAAGATATTGAGGATAGAGCTTTGCAGAACTAATTAATTCATAAATATCAATTTCTAATAGTTTTGCAAGTACCAATCCCATACAACTAAAAGCTGAATATCTACCTCCAACATTAGGGTTTAGCTTATAAAAAACTGATCCGTTTTGGATTGCTTCTTGCTCTAGAAATGTTCCAGGATCTGAGGAATAAATGATATTTCTAGATAGGCTTGATTGATTATCAATTAACCACTTTTTAAAAATAGAATAGAGAGCTAAGGTTTCTTGGGTTTTGCCTGATTTTGATTGAATAAGGTATAAGGTATCAATAGGGTCTAATTGTTTTAGTAGATCCAATATAAAATTAGAATTTAAATGGTCCAAAAATATTACCTTTTTTTTTGATTTTGAAAGCGATGATATTACTTTCGCTCCTAGGCTTGAACCACCAATCCCGATTAAAACAATAGTATTCTGTTTGTATTCTGCTAACAAATTATATTGTGACAGGTCTTCTTCTAGGAGATCTAAAAATGAATAATCTTTAATGGCCTCTTTTAATTTTTTGATATTTTTCATACATATTAGTTAACCAGTATTTTGGTGTTAATGCGTAATCATAACCGCCAAGATATTTGAAGTCATCACCTGCGAATTGTCGTTTTAGAAAACTTGATTTTGACCATGGGTGTTTACCGTCATCTATTGGAGCAATACCCCAAAAATCATAGAATTTTATTCCCATTTCTATAGACTTAAGAATGATTTTATAATGTATCAATAAGTTATATTCCAAATCATTTTCAATTACTGCACCGTGATGGTTGCATAGATAGTTTTCGTTGATTATAAATGTTTGGTATGCAGAAAGCTTATTTTTATAAAAAAGTCTTGCTACTATTGTGGATTTTTTAGATGTGTAGTAGTCTGTTATTTCTTTGATAGAATCAAATGTTTGTTGTTCAGTGGATTGTTGTTCTGTAAGAGTTCTGCAATCTTCATCTAATGATTCTGATATTTCAACTTTAATATCTCCATTTGCTTCTAGCTCTAATAGATTTGTAAGTTTTTCTTGAAGATATGGTGAAAATGTAGAGTAAAGAGTTTTTGCATCTTTATTCGATAGGTCGATAATTGAAGTGTTTGAAAACATATTTTCAAATGGAGTATAAATAAATCCATTTGTTTTAAACACAAGATCAATTTGTTCTAGTGGAGGAAAGAGTGTGTTTATTCTTATAAAATCACATTTATTTTGTTTTGCTTTATTTTTTAACAGATCAATATATTGTCGAATAGTTATAGAATTAAAATCAGGTACGATAGGTCCATGTAGAACTTGAATTGCTTTACCTCTTTTTGCATCTACAATACTGAATATACACGCGCTTATTAAAGCTCCATTTCTCAACTCGCCGATCAATTCTACCTTTTCTCCTTTGTTGATAAGGTAGTAATAATAAGTAGCGGTTTGAAGCCAAGTCTTGGGGCTATAAGTTTTATTAAATTGATTCAGCAGTTCTATGTCTTGAATGTTTTGTATCATTTACAATCTAAAATTATTGACTTATTTGTAATTGTCAAAAAATCATCAATGTAAGATTTATTTTAACATTTTTTATTCTTATTAATGCGCAAACAACTTCAAAAATCTACTACTATTAATTGAATTAAAATGTTGAAAATTAAAACTAGATTTTGAATCCAAATTAGCAACAATTAGATTGGCTAGTTTTTCTGGATTGTCTGATGATGGTATTACATTAGGGAATATGTTTGAGTAATTAGTTGATACTACTTGTATTCCATAAGATAAAGCTTCAAGCATCTTGATCTGAATTCCTGAGCCGTGAATTGTGGGATTTATGTAGAGTTTATTAGTGTTGTAAAGATTTATTAACTCATCTCTTGTTACAAAACTTAAGAATTTAATATTTTTATATTCTTTGGATATTCTATCAAAATCGCCTTTTCCACTAATCGATATCCTAATATCTGTAGGTAGTAAAGGATAGACCTCTTCAAGAAACCATCTTAAAGATTCTTTGTTATATTCTGCTTCGAAATTTGTAGTAATTAAAATTGTTTTAGGAATTCGATCATGTTTTTTTACTTGGTTGTGATTAATGAAAGGAGTGATTATTTCATCGTCTTTTCTCACCAATCCAAGGGATTTGAAATATATAAAATCATTATTACTCAAAAACAAATTAATATCTGCTAATTTGCACATTTTTTCCTCAAGATTATTTATGTTAAGTCCTGTATTACGAGATTTTTGATATTGTGAATTATTAACTAAATATATTTTTTTTATACTTTTAAACTTGGATATATATTGTACTTGTTCTGGAGAGTTAAAGACAACATACTGGAATTCTTTATAGTTAATAGGTAGTGAGTGTGGAAGGCTTAATCTATCCCAAATATCAAAACTAGATTTTATATTAATTACTTCTATATCAAGTTCAGTAGTATAGGCAAATGAAGTATAAAAGTTTATTAATGTGACTTTGTTCTCAAGTGATAGAATTTTTAATTGTTCATAAGTTACAATTGAATATCCACTGTGAAGTTCGGAACTCAAATTATTTGAGAAGTAAAGTATTGATTTCATATAGTTATAATGAAAAAATATTACTTTTTTGTCATTTTAGTTTGGTTTTTTGGTATTAAAAATAAATAAATGAGCCCTCTAATATAATATTAAAGGGCTCTATTCTAAAACATTAACACAAGCTTATCTAGCTAGGAAAATGTAAGAATTATGAGGAAAAAAAGTTAGTTGTTGAGAAAAGAAATTATTCGAAAATACCTTCTTCTTCCATAATATCGGTCAATTCGTCAAGGGCGATGCGTCTTGCTTCGTCTCGGACTTGATTATATGCTCAAACCTCACCAGCACCAAAGAGATATGTACCTCTTGAGCTGATATCAGTTAATGCACCTTGTTCGACTAGTAGTTTGATGTAAGGTTTACTTACGTTAAGAAAATCTGCAGAAGTCTGGAGGTTTATTTGAGAAGTTAGCTTTGGCTGATTTTTCATGGTTCACATTCCGTAAAGTTACATTTCTAATCTAGAACTTATCATAAAAATTACACTTAGTCAAAGCTTAGCAATCTACATATAAAGTTTAATGTAGTTTGACATTAACAATAAGTAAAACAAATATTTTTTCGTAATTTAATTATATGGTAAATACTAAAAAACAAAACCTTTTAAAACTAAAATTATCTATTATTCCACTTTTGATTTTGTTATTGACTGGTGTAATCTTTTTGGTTCCATTTTTTGGACCAATAAAATTTAAAGTCCTAGAAAGTTTTCACAAGCTTGTAAATGGTTCAAATTCTAAGAATTTTTCAGATATAAATGATCTATCATTGCCTAATACTAAGAATGTTGCTATGAGTAATATTTGTAATTTAGGGGTAAAATTTAATATATCTACATTTAAAGATCCAGTTGTGACAGATAGAATTGAAGAGGGATCTAACAATACTCAAATAACTCTATATTCAAAAGATCAAAAAGAAGATTCAATCTCAATAATTTGTTTAAAATACGCACAATTCTCAGCTCAATTAAAAAATCTTGTTGAAACATCTTGGGTTGATAATCCTGAATCTGAAAAACGCTATGGAATGACTCTAAATCAAATAAAAGACTTAGACTCTTTAGAGTTTTACAAGAAATATACCTTAATATCAAATAGTAATTGTAAAGAAAAAGATGGCTTTGGAAAGCTTCCTTTTGTATCAGCATCTCAAACAAGAAACTATCAAGATAAATATATAGAGTGTGATCTCTCCAACACTGAATTGAAAACCACTGATTACTTTTTCCTACCAATAAATAAAGAAAAAACTTTATTACTTGTAAGATTTATTCCTAAGTCACAATTATCAGATAAAATATTGGTCTATTAAGACCAATTTATAAAAATAATTAATAAAATTTAAACTTATTAATTGACAAAAAAGTAAAAGTTATAAATAAAATAACATATTACCTTTTTGTTTTTCAAACTGGTAGTATGCTTAATTAATCGAGTGCTACACTACTTAATTTTTAGTACGTCACTAGATAATAGACAGTTGAGCAGAAATATTACTCGGTTTAAACCGCAGTAAAAAAATTCAATTCGTCAAAATTATGAAGCGTAGTGTAAGTGGTGATCTCTTTTAGCTTTAAGCTGTTTATACCTTGATCTGTTCTTACGCACATACGGTACCCTCAAATGTCCAAAAAAAAGAACAAAATACAATCCCCTCAAGTTCTAAAAATCAGTTCAAAAGTTAAGACAATTCAAAAACTTAGCAAAACTGAAATTGACAAGCTTATCTTGCGTCTTTCAATTGCAGATTCTACGCTGTATTCATACTTGAATACTAGCGAATCTACACAACATAATTGAATAGAATAAGTCCAAGAAACAATAAAACCCCCTTTGGGGTTTATTTTAATATGTTCCTTTTAATTGTGAGAAAACAGATTTTTGTTTGACTGTTAACAATTGCCCTCTGAATTCTGAAAGTCCATTTGATGTAAATAGTTGACCTGGTTTATCTTCGTGCAATTCATACATGTAGGGCATCATTGCAGGTTTGGCAAGGTTACCACCTGAATCAACACCTCCTCTAAGATAATCCCAGCCACCTGACGCTTTTACGTTGGTATTTCCGATCCACATAAGTGATGTATATTTTGGAGACCAGCTTATAACTGAAAGCTCAGCCTCTCTTTCTTCCTTACCGTCCTTTGATCTTGTTGCTGTTCCTGTTTTGGCAGAAAAATTCCAACCTTCAGGTACTCTTGACCCTCTAAGTAATGAATTATTATCTTGAACATTTAAGATTTTAGATATTTGATTTGCTACCCCTTCTTCAATTGCTTTATCATTGTTCTTGTATGGCGCTTTATCTCCTAGAGCCATTCTTTCTTTGTATATATCTCTATCTTGATATTTTATAGATACAAATGGAGTTGCTGTTCTAAGCTTACCAGCTTGGGCGATTGTGTTAGCCCCTGTTGCGTGGCTTAATAAGTTTACATCTTCTGTACCGATAGCCATTGGTGAAGGGTTTGCTGTATAGTCACCTTCTGTCATTGATTTTTTGGATCTAGCAAAAGTCAGCCCCATCGAACTTCCATAATCATATAGCCCATCTACAGAATTCATTCCCTGATCATAACTACTAAAATTAGGATTAAGACCGTTACCACCAATCCATAAAGCCTTAGCTGCACCTATGTTGTAAGACTGAGCTAATGATCTTTGAACTGTATCTGTACCTGCGTAAGTTTTGATAAAGTTTGTCATTGCGTTGTCTCTTCCTCCAAACTTGTATGGGGCGTTTGATAATCTTGTTAAAGGATTGATTCCAGCACTTAATGCATATGAATAATCATATATCTTAAATGTTGATCCTACAGTATGAAAAGTTGAGTAGTTATTATCGAATGGAGAGTATCCTCCGATCTGATTGTTTTCACCACCGATCAATCTATCAGTAAAGTCTCTGCTACCGACCATGCTCACAATACCCCCTGTTGGTCCATCTAGCGTTACTCCCGCATAATTATTTCCACCAACACCATATACATTAGCTTTTTCAAGATTTCTTTCTAATTTTTCTTGGATTCCTGGGTCGATTGTAGTCTGGATTACATATCCACCAGTTTTTAGTTCTTTAATAGTTTTATCGTAGACTAGTGTTCCATAAAGTGCCAATTTCTCGATTCTTTGATTGTCTTTGTCTTCGTCTGTGATATTATTAGGAGCTATTTTTTCTCCCTTAGCGGTAAGGAATTTATAGGCAATTTCCTGAATTACAAAATCAACAAAGTGTGGATATTTTTTGAATGTCTCCTCAGATTCAACTTTTATTTCTTCAGTCTTATAAATTGCTAATTGTTCTTGAGAGATAAATGATTTTGATGAAGGTTTAATATTTTTTTTGGAATCAGCTAAATTTTCTAAGCATGTGTCTTTACGTGATAAATAATATTTATAATCTGATGAATTAGGATCACTAAGATTAGTATTTCTGTTAGGTGGTATTTGTGGAAGTCCTGCCAAGAAACAAGCTTGAGGTAAAGTAACGTCTTTTATATCCTTTTTAAAATATGTTTTAGAGGCTTTTTGCACACCGTGAGCATTTAAACCAAACCCAACAGTATTCAAATACAAATTAAGCACTTGATCATGTGTAACATCCTCAGAAATACCCAGTTTGTAAGATGATATTATTTCTTGTATTTTACGATCTATTGTTTGTTCATCGTTAAGTGTCTTATTCTTTACAAGTTGTTGATAAATTCCTGAAGCTCCTCTACAGTTAGATCCACCAGTAGTTATACATTCCACTCCAGCTCCTACTATATTAGATAGGGGAACACCATTTTCATTATAGTAGAATTGATAATCTTCAAGTGCAAGAATTGCGTATTGCATAGACAAAGGTATATAATTCTTGTTTACTGGTTTGTCTGTCAAATTCTCCATTGGTTCTATTACTTCACGATTTTCTTTATCGAACATTTCATATAATAGTGAACCATCAGATGCTAAGATCTTAGTAGATTCCGATGATTTGGTTGAGAGAATTTTTTCTGAGTCTGGTGATAATTCCCATTGATAAGAGACCCATGAGCCAATAAAAGTAAGAGATGAAACAACAACAGCACAAATCGTAAAAAATGTGAACATTGCAATACCAAATGAATAAAAAGAATTAGCCTCAGTTGATCTTTTTAGTTGATGGATTGATGGTAAGAATTGCGCCATAGAATAATGATATATATGTTAGTAAGATTGATTTATTAAATTACCATTATTATTTACTTAAAGTATTTGTTAAGTCAAGTAAGCCACTAACCAGAATATGCTTAGTGTTAATAAAGTATTTATTTTTAATTTTTTATTTCTTTTTTTTTGGAATAGGAAAAACACCTTTTTCCTTAAATGTTTTAACAATAGCCATCGAATGACCATGTCCTAACTGATAATCTTTCTTGAGCCAAGAAATTATTTCACTTGCTTTTGTTGTGGGGTTGATAATTCCTTTTTCTAATGCAATATTTGCAAAATCTTCTGGTGCAAGCCCTGTTTTTGCTTTGATGTTATCAATATAAGCTTGAAATGACATAAATAATAGTAACATATTATTTAAAACAATATGTTTAGTCAAAAAATAAAAGGTTTTTTTTCATTGAATAGCATCTGGGTAGATTTCCTTTTATCCTTTATTTTAAGGGTAAAAATAGTGCAGGTAGATAATAGGGTAGATTTTAAGCTATACTTTATGTGCCCAAAATATCGTTCAAAACTTTATAAGTTTATTTATCTAACCAGTACCTATATTATATATATAAATAAGATTAAATAAAGGATAAATAGGGTAGATTTAGGGTAGATAAAGTAGATTTTTATTTTTTGTGCAATAAGTACTGACATGCTGTTTATCCCTTTAAAATACACAAAAAGCTCTTGACATGGGCTGTTTTTGTGGTAAATTAATATTAGGGTAAATTTTTTACAAAACCCTTAGGAGGAAAAAATGGAACAGCTGTATGCCGTTCTGATACTACTATTAGGAATTTCAGGTTTAATATACTTTGGTTTGCTTAAAACCATTTTCATTGAATTTGCATTATTTCTTGATCCAAGTATCACACAAGATAAGATATCATTTCTTGAAAACTTAAACCAAGGTCAACTTTTTGGACAACCTGAAATTGCTCAAGTTACTAACTTTATGACTGCTACAGGACTTAATGGCTTCTTACTTATTTTAGTAACCTTGCTTCTAGTTCAAGGATTATCTAATTTGTTAAGTGAAAAACCACCTTTTCTAATAGCGATTATCTTGAAGCGAAAACTTTTAGATTTTGAACTATTAGAAGGCTTGAGTTGGACAAATAAATTTTTTATCAATTGGTATCTATACTCTTTTGATAAAATTTTAAGCAAAAACATTGGATTAATTAATTCTGAAAGAGATCGCTTGTTTGCTATTAACTCAATTGAGTTTAGTTTCAAGGATTCTTTTGAATCAGAGTTTGTAATTAAAGCTCTTAAACAATCTCGTGTATTTTTGTCTATTTCACTCACCTTTCGCAACCAAACTCCAACCTCATTTTAGCCAGTTCTTCAAAAGATCTTTTTAAGGCTTCTAAATATAGTTTTGATTTTAATTG
>JAYUKV010000058.1:0-14349 GCA_043764135.1 bacterium
ATTTAAGAACTCTTAATAGCACAAAAGAAAACATTCAAAAAAACTTAGATCATTGTTTGATAAATATGTACAGTTGAGCTATGAGTTAGCTATAAATTACGATTTGAATATATATTGATCAGAATTCTCTTCATTGAGATTTCATGTTTATTTCTTGTTAGCATAGTTTTTTAATTCATTGATTTGTTTTACTAACCTCTTATTTTCATATATTATGGCAATATCAATTAAACTATCCCAATCTACATTATTTAAATTATCAAAATATGTATTTGGGTAAAGGTATAATGTATCGCAGATCGCTCTTTCTTTGCTTGCAATATTGTAATTTGGCTTTAATATTATTCCTTTTGAATTAAGTAAAATATTATCTTTTATTTTGTGCAAAATAATATTATAACCAATGTTTATTTTTCTTGATGAATTTGTCATAATATGAATATCACTAGTCAATTGGAAATTAACCCCATAAATAATTAAAGCTGTATAAAGACTAATATATCCTGGAGCTCCTATAGTCTGGGCAACTTCCATATTGTCATATTCAAGGTCTAATGAATAAACACCATTTATAATACGGTGTAATTTTTTTTTCTTGGAGTAATATTTTGCAAGACTGTAAATTTTTTTTATAACAGATTCATTCCAATAATATGATAAATCTAATACATTAAAAACTTTTTTTTACTTCTTAACAACTTTTCTAACTGTGACATATTCGTTTGAGAGGTAATAAAACTACTAATATTTTGAACAATTAATATTTACTTGTCAAATAAAGTATTTTTAAAAGTATAGATTAGACCTCTATACTTTTTTTTCAATAAACTTCTTTCCTAATTTACCCTATAATTCTTACTAGCATTAAATCTAAAATATCTCAACCGTCTCAGCAAACTTTGGCCAATAGGTCTTGATATTAGGAATATCCTTATTAATAACTTCTTGATAAAAGTTTACTGCATCAGCTTCTCCATGCATTAAGAACAATGTTGTATTATCAGTTCCGTTGTACATATCCTTAATCCATTTTTCAAGTGTTAACCTATCTGCATGTGCTGAGAATTCTGTAATATTAACCTTTTGCATCAAAAATTCCATTACTCTTCCATCAATCTCTATCTCTGTTGCTCCATCCATGATCTTACGACCTAAAGTGCCATCAGCTTGATAACCGCAGAACATTAATAGATCGCCCGGATTATGAGCGTGCATAGATACATGTTTAAGTATTCTACCCCCTGTCATCATTCCAGAACCTGCGATAATTATCATTGGTTTACGATTTCCATTGATTGACATAGATTCACCTTTTGATTCTAGAACTTTTAAGTTGGACCAGTTAAATGGGTTTCTTTTCATGTGAGACTTCTTCTCCATTTCATTATCGTATAGATTTTCATACTGTTTAACAATTTCAACAACTCTCGTTGCCATTGGTGAATCTAGATATACTGGTATATAAGGTATTTTCTTCTCCTCCATTAGTTCGTATAAGAAGTAAATAACCTCTTGAGCTCTCTCAACAGAAAACGATGGAATAAGTACTTTACCACCATTTTCAATTATTGGATTGATAGCTTCTTGTAGTTTTAATTTTGGTTGTTTTTGACCATGGATTTTGTTACCATAAGTTGTCTCTGTGAAGACTGCAGCAAGATTACTTATAACTGGTGGAACTTCTGGATCTTCAATTATCGGCTTATCAAGATTACCAAGATCTCCTGAGAATACAACTCTCTTGTCATGAGCTAAGAAATTAAGAACAACATAGGCAGAACCAATAATATGTCCAGCATCGTAGAATTCTACTTCAATTTCAGGGTGAATTTTAAATTTTCTATGATATTCATGCTTTTCAAATTTTGAAACTGCAGACGTCACATTCTCATCAGAATATAATTTAAGATAGCCATCTCCTTCGACAAACTTTTGTTGAATTGTCTCTAATTGAGATTGCTCTCCTTCTCCTTCAACAAATTTCTTTTTGTATTGCTCTTTTTGGAAATAGTCCATATCTAGATATTCTTGTGGAAGTCTACCTTCATCGTCTTTTTGCATTCTTGCTGCATCTCTCATAACAACCTCTGCGATATCTGAAGTTGCATCTGTACAATAAATTGGGCAATCCATTCCCATCTTAAACAAGTAAGGAATACGTCCACAATGGTCCAAATGACCATGTGTAAGAATCATAGCATCAATTGTTTTGGGATCGAAGACTAAATATGAATTAATTCTGTACAAAGAAGATCTAGCCCCTACTTGGAACATACCTGCATCTATAATAAATTTAAACGGTTTATTATTAGAATCTGTATATTCTAATTGATATAACGAACCTGTTACAGTTCTTGCAGCGCCACAAAAAGTTACCTTAAGATTTGACATGGCAAGAGTATCTCATATTTTACATATTTTGCCAATTAAATTAATCGATGATTAAATTGAAATAAATATTGACCATCCAGATTTTGAAGAAACAGGTTTAAATCTTACATCTTATATACTTTGTAACAAGATTTTTACTGTAACAAGTAAAAATTTTTACAAAGTTATTGGCTTACTACCATTTGACCTGAATTAGGAATTAAATCAAAAACTCTTAAAAATTCTTAAACTTTAATCTTATGAAACATAATCTTAAAAATAAAACCGTTAACAACAAAACAGCTTTAATACAAGTTAGAATTGACATAGAAAAAAAACACGAAATGGAAAGAGTCTTATCAACTTTAGGTTTAACCACATCTCAAGCTATGATTTTGTATATCAATCAACTTGTTTTAAAAGAAGAGATTCCTTTTCCATTAAATATAAAATCAACAGATCCAAACTTAAATGAATTTTATCTTGAACAGGCTTCTATAGTAAAAAAACTTGACCAAGGTGAAACAATTCCTGATTTTCACACAAGAAATGTAGATAAATTAAATAAAAAATAAACCCTTTAAGGGATATTTTTTATGACTTCTTCTTACCTACTCTTGATGCAAGGTGAGCAAATGCTTTGTTTCCTGCTGCAGTTTGGTGAACTGTATTTCTTTTAGCTACTGCTACTCCTTCATTGTTGTATGATTGGATTAATAGAGTTGCTAATCTTTCAGACATTGGTTTGCCTTTAATTGATCTGGCACCATCTACGATCCATGTCAGTCCCAATCTTAAAGCTCTAGCTGGATAAGGTTCCATTGGAACTTGGTAGTTTGCACCACCAACTCTAACAGACTTTACCTCAACTAAAGGTTGAACATTAGCAACAACAGTTTCTAGTAATTCTACAGGAGCTACTTTAAGTTCGTCAGATGCTTTTGTTAAAGCTTCGTTAATAATCTTAACTGCTACTGTTTTCTTACCGTCCCACATGATTCTGTGTGTTAATTTGCTAACCAATACTGAACCGAACGTTTTATCTGGAGCGATTGTAGGTCTTTTTAAGACTCTTTTTTTTCTTGGCATATTATATTATTTATCTACTAATTAAGAATTGATTTAATTAAGATAACTATTACAATATTGCACGACTTTGTCAACACATAGTCTTCTCATGTTATTTCTATTGATATATTATGATCGTTTTGACATTAAAGTATTTATACCTTTTGATAAAGTCATAAATGACTACTTTTTTAAACGATTATTGGATGTGGATTGGACTATTATCAATAAGTACAATTTTGATAACTTATTTTTTGAATAAAGCTATTAGATCATTTGCAATTTCGACCAACATTCTAGATGACCCAGAATCAGCTAAATTCCGTAAACAACAAATTTCTCCAGTGCCACTACTTGGAGGAAGTGCAGCTTGTTTAACTTCTTTACTGTTAATGTCGGTTATTTGGATTGTTCAAAAATATAATATTTTTAATCTTGGTTTTATAAGCCAAAATCTTAGTGACTTTAAAATTGCTTATGTTATATTAGCTATTTTTATTTTATTAGTTGTGGGCTATCTAGACGATAGATTTCAGCTTAGTCCAAAATATCAGTTCATGGCAATATTATTGGCAATTTTTATAACCATATTCCTAGGTGAAGTTAGAATATCTAGAATTAGTTTCTTTGGTGAGTTTGGTTTTTGGTTGAGTGTTTTGATAACTTTGGTTTGGTTGGGTTTTAGTACTGCTTCTACGAAGTTTTTAGATGGTCATGATGGTTTGGTTGTTAGCGTTGGTATATTTAATTTTCTAACCATTGCTCATATTTCACTATTAGATACTATTAGACAGCCAATTTTATTTTTATTTGCTTTGGTGTGGAGTTTAGCATTATCTGTTACTTTGTTTTATAATTTTCCTAATGCAAAATCTTATATTGGAGAAGGAGCGAGCGAAGTAATAGGTTTTACTATTGGCTTGTTAGCAATATTATCTGGCGCTAAATTAGCAACTGCATTAAGTATTTTAGGATGGTTTATATTAGATATTTTTCTTGTTTGGGCAATACGTTTATCAGAGGGAAGAAATCCTATCACCTCTTCTGATCGTAATCATTGGCATCACAGACTATTATCAATCGGATTAAATAAAATACAAGTTTTGGTAATTACTTGGGTTATATTAATTTTATCTTCGGTAATAGGTGTTTATGGTGACACTTTCCAAAAGACATCATTGTTAATAAGTCAATTGATTTTGCTTTTAGTTATTTATATTTACACTACCGTAAAATCATAATTTAAATTTAAAATCCGCTAGATCCTTGTTTATAAAACAAAAAGAGTATATAATTTGACACTTAGGTTGTTTTAGGTCATAATATAGTTAATTGAATCATTTTTCATTATTAAAATTTAAAACGGCTATGAACGATAAAAAAAAGCATCCAGAAAATAACAACTGGGTCAAGAAAAGTATTAACGTTAAGCCTGTTAACTATAAGAACCGTCAAGGTGTGATGGTCTACAAACAATTCTCATTAAGACATGTTTTCAGAGGTGGTGCAGTAATTTGGATCAAGAGTAAGGGAAAGGACTTTTATGTTGTTTTCAGATCTTTATCAAGACCAAATAGAGGTATTCAACTTCCAGGAGGAAGAGTAGAAAAAAGAGAAAACCTAGCTGACACAATTATCCGAGAAGTTTATGAGGAGACAGGCATTCAATGTAGAATTATATGCCCATTGGGATATATCTACTTCGAAAACCCTTCTGACAATTACTCTAACATGCAGACTTACTATATTGTAAAACCAATTTTTCCAATAGATGTAACTAAGAAATGGAGATTTGTTGATAAGGATACAACAAGACAAACATTAGAAGTTTGGTGTGTGGACGTAGGAATGGAACCAAAATTCCTTTCGGTAGGTCAAGATACAATAATATATATGTTTAGACAATGGCTAAAAGATCACAAAAAAGACTATGTGACTCTTCCACCAAAAGATAAATCAATAGAAAAACCAGTAGACAAACTAGTAGATAAGCCTCTAGACAAACCAGTTGAATAACAAACTGCATAACAAAAAAAATAAATACAAAAAAAATCAGAATATTATGAAGTATCACAAGCTCGATATTAATAAACAAAAAGAAGACTTTAACCTGAATACACAACTTAGGAATCTAGGTGAAATTAATTATTTCGCTGGGGAATCCAATTCAGGTAAGAGTCTTCTTTTGTATTCTATTTACAAGGATTATCCTAACGTTGGTTCAATTAAAGATAGTCCTTTTATGTCTGAATTTTGGGATGAGTCAATATTGAATTATGAAGATTTGGTTGGTAATAATAACGTGGTTCTTGATGTTTTAGATTATAGACAAGCTTCGTCAAGCAAATCGTATTCTGACACTATCGCTGAGGTAGATATAATAATAGCTGAATTTGGACAGTATGAAGAATCAATAATTAATAAGGGTAAAGACAATTCACCTACTGGTTCATCAACGTCTATAAAAAAGATTTATAATTTAATATTCTGGATAGTATTTCTTTATCTTGATGCACAAGTAACTGAATTTATAATCGATGAGCCAGAATGTCACTTACATCCACATATCACTAAAACAATCCCTTTATTGTTAGAATATTTGGTTAATAGGTATGAATTACAGTTCTTTGTTGCTACACATTCACCTTTTATTTTGTCTGCCGTAGCTAGAATTACGTACGAAGAGACACAAATCAAACAAACAGTTTACTTTCTCAAAAATGGCAGATTGATTGATAAATATAATAAGGATTCCAAAAACGCCTCAGAAGGATATTGGGGTCAAAAACTTATTCCAGTAGCAAATTCCGTATTAGGTTCAGGACTTGAGGATTTATATATAGAACAAGCAGCAATGTTCACATCTGACTCACCAATATTAGTATTATGTGAAGGTCAAAGCGGAGATGAAGACGCCAATATATATAATTTGATATTTGATAATCTTAGACCTTATTGTTTATTTGCAAGTTGTAGAGGGTCCTCTCAATTATATAGATCTTTCCAACTACTTAATCAAATCAAACCTGGGTTGAGTGCTAATCTACAAATTTTTATGCTTCGTGACAGGGATGGAGATTTTACGAATATTGAAGCGATTCAAAAGTGGGAAAGTGAAAATCCAGGTGCTAAAATTTTAACTAAAAGAGCAATTGAATGCTATCTCTTCTCAACTGAAGTTGCTAGATTGTTAAATGAAAAATATCATCAGACTTCTGACAATGCCAAATTAGCTGGGCTTGATAGATTGCAAAATAGAATAGTTCGAGAGGTTGAAAACGGTATTATAAGCTCTAACTATAAGGAAGATTTGTATATACAATTTAACAAAGCAACAGGTTATATCTTAGAATCAAAAATTCAAGAAAACCAACATTATAAATTATTAGCTTCATTTATTACCCCTAATACTAGAACTTATAAAGAACTATTTCATGACATTTTTAAATAAATTAAAAAGAGTAATTCATTTTGTTTCTTCTTAGATTAATATCAAACACGATACGATAACAAGAAAAACCCTTGCAATTAAAAAGGGTTTTTTTGTTTCACTTATCCTACCAGAATTAAATTAATAAAAAAGTTTGGTGTTGGTTTAAGCTTATTTATAAGCAATGATTTAATCTATTATTAATTTGACAAAACAATGGAATATTATATTACTAAGTTTGGCTTTTTTTAAATGTTAGTTGTTATAATTGTATTCATTTATACTGCAAACACTACATCCAATTATAGCAATTTTAAAATTTTTTTTAATCAAGAAAAAATAACACTCTATGCATTCATTGATGATTTTTATCGCAACAATTGTTATAGTACAAAGTATTTTTAATATATATTTAATGCTGTATAATTGGGATAAACCCGACTTACTCTCAAAACTTAAAACACTCAAGAAATCAACAAAACTTAACTCATTTACCCTACTTCTCCCTGCATATAAAGAAGAACAAGTTTTACCACAAACAATTGCCTCATTAGCCAAAATCAATTACCCCAAAGCACTCACCCAAATCTTAGTCTTATTAAGAAAAGAGGATCAATCTACTATAGATATTGCACAAGATACAATTCTAAAGTTAAACCAAAATAATATCAAAATATTGGTAGTTGATGATACCACCCAAAACAAACCCAATCAGCTCAATTGGGGTTTGAAAGTAGCTCAAGGAGATATAATTACAATTTTTGATGCAGAAGATGAAGCTTCACCAGAAATATTAAATGTTGTAAATAATTTATTTAATGAAAAAAACCTTGATATACTTCAAAACTCTGTACAGTTAATTGATTATAAATCTAAATGGTTTTCATTACTTAATTGTTTAGAATACTTTTTTTGGTTCAAATCAACACTAAAGTTCTTTGCTGAGAATCAAGTAATGCCACTTGGTGGAAATTCTGTATTCATACGCCGTGAATTACTCGAAAAACAAAATTGGGATGAATCCTGCCTTACAGAAGATGCAGAATTGGGTATTAGGTTAGCAAAATTTAACCCAAGAATTTACACTGTAAATCGTCCAGATCTTACTACCAAAGAAGAAACACCTCCCAATACCTCCGAATTTATTAGACAAAGAAGTAGATGGATTCAAGGTTTTATTCAAGTTTTATTCAAGCCCAATTGGCTAGAGCTAGGATCTTTGAAAAAGATATTTTTGGCAATATATATACTATTTTGGCCAATTCTTCAAACTTTTTCAACAATTTACTTTATCTCATTATTGTTTTATTTATCCTTTAATACAATTCCAATTTATATAACTCTAAGCTTGGTCAGTTCTATCTTCCTCTTGGTGATTCAATTATCATTTCTATGCTATGGATATTATATGATGTGCAAAGAGTATAAATTAAAATATAGTATTCTACACAATTTTAATATTATTTTTGGATTTATCCCATATCAAGCATTGATAATCTATTCAGGATTTAGAGCGATTTATAGACATTTTACTGTTCAAACAAATTGGGAGAAGACTAAACACTCTAATTTACATAGAAATAACCTAAACCCTATCGAAGTCTAAACATAGATGCCTCAATAATATGAGGTTTTTCTATGTTTTCAGATCCTACTAAGTCAGCAATTGTTCTGGCTAGTTTTAATATTTTATGAAAGCCTCTTAAGCTTAAATTTCTTTTTTCTTTGTAATCGAGTAAATAATTTTCTGCATTTTCATCTAGGTTGCAGTATTTATTAATTTCTGAGACTGACATTTCTGAGTTTCGTTTTAACGCACCAAACCTTAACTCTTGAATTGAAATTGCATTTTCTATCATTTTATTATGATCAATTTCATCAACAGCCTTTTTTTCAAGATCTAATCTAGTAGGTTTGTATAACATTAATTGGATATCAAATCTATCCATGATTGGACCGCTGACTTTTTTGAAAGCAGGGTTTTCAAGTAAATTTTGTGATACAAAACCTCCTTTGGAAGATGGATTCATGGTTGCAATTAACTGAAATGAAGCTGGATAAATAATTTTTGCATTTACTCTAGATATTGCAATGTATTTATCCTCAAGTGGTTGTCTTAAACTATCTAGCATTCTTTTATCAAATTCTGTTAATTCGTCCAAAAACAAAACTCCCTTATGCGCAAGAGTAACTTCACCTGGACTTACTTTAGAGCCACCTCCCAATATACTTATTGTAGAGGCTGAGTGATGAGGCGCTCTAAATGGTCTGTTTAAAGACATCAATTCAGCAGGATTAACACCTACCAAACTTCTAATTTTAGCAACTTCAATAATCTCACTTTTTGATAATGGAGGTAATAATGATTGAAGTGTTTTAGCAAGTAAAGTCTTACCACTACCCTGCTCACCGACCATCAACATATTATGACCTCCTGCAGCTGCTATAACTAAAGCTCTTTTGGCTAATTGTTGTCCTATTATATCGTTTAGAGAAAATTCTGTATTTCTTTTAAAGTCGAGATTAGTTGATCTCTCGATAGGTTTTGCTTTTCTGTTTTTTACAAACTCTATCACATCTCTTATATTATCAAACCCATACATATTACCAGTTGTAAAATAGGCTGCTTCTTTTGCATTGTCGTTAGGTAATATCACTGTGCAATTGGGGTAAAATTCATTTAAGAATAGACAGTAGTTTACCACATTATTTATTCTTTTTATAGTACCATCAAGATTTAATTCTCCTAAAAAAAAGCAATTATCTAATGTTTTGTTATCTAAATAGCCCTGACTTACCAATAATGCAAGAGTTACTGCAAGATCAAAATGATTGCCTTTTTTAACCACCTCTGCAGGCGCTAAGTTTATAGTAATTCTAGTTAATGGAAATGAAATATTCTCATCGTATTCATTAAGCTCTTTTATTACCACTCTTATTCTTTCTTTTGACTCTTGGACAGATTTATCTGCCATACCTACCATATTAAACATAGACATTCCATTAAGAACTGAGCTTTCACATATTACTTCATTTACTTCCATTGCTATAGAAGCGAGAGTCTTCACTTTGGCGATCATAAAATATATTTTAAATCATATCATTGTAAATTTGTAAAATATCAACTAGAATCTATGCATGAAAAAATTAAGAGTAGCTATTAATGGATTTGGAAGAATTGGTAGATTAACAGCAAGAATAATAATTGATAAATACCCAAATATAGAAATTGTATCTGTAAATGATTTAACCTCAGCAGATAATCTCGCATATTTGTATAAATACGATTCAACTTATAAAGACACACAACATAAAGTCTCATCAGGTACTGATTGGATAAAAATTAATGATTATAAAATCAAAGTTTATGCTAACAAAGAACCAATCCCCAATCAATGGGAAGATATAGATGTCTTACTTGAGTGTACAGGTAAATTTTTAACTAGCGAGCTTGCTCAATTACACATTGATGCTGGAGCAAAAAGAGTGATCCTATCAGCCCCTGCAAAATCCGATAACATTCCTACTTTTGTTATTGGTTGCAATGAAAAAGAAGTTAAAAAAAACAATATTATCTCTAACGCATCTTGCACTACCAATTGCCTTGCCCCTGTATTAAAAGTGTTAGATGATAATTTGGAAATTAATTCAGCCATGGGAGTTACGATTCATGCCATTACTGCAACTCAAGCAATACAAGACGGTCCATCTCAAAAAGATTATAGAGATGGAAGAGCATCAATGATTAACCTAATCCCTTCCAAAACTGGAGCTTCAAAAGCAGTTGAATTAGTTGTACCCTCAATAAAAGGCAAGCTAAATCTATCATCGCTTAGAGCGCCTGTTATAACTGGATCTTGTATTTATTTATTCTTAAATACAAATAAGATGTATACAAAAGAAGAAGTTAATAAAATTTTAAAACAAAACACTATTAAAGGAATAATTGAATATTCAACATCAGAACTAGTATCCACTGATATAATTGGAAATTCACACTCTGCGATTATTGATTCAAATTTAACCGAAACAATTGCAAATCAAGTCAAAGTTGTTCTATGGTATGATAATGAATGGGGATATAGCAATAGACTTGCGGACCTAATAAGTATGTAAAGTAAGTTATTTGAAAGTCAAAAGATACCTAATTTTGACTTATAAATTAAGAATAATTATAAAATTTCCGTCTTACAATAATGTCAAAGTTATAGATTAACTTGCACAAAAGTGTTTTATGATGTACAATGTTTCCGCAATGATTTATTTATCTAATCTTGCTAGTTTTGCTCTGCATTTGCTACATGGATTCGGAACCTGTGGCGTTCAAAAATATAAACTTTTTATTCAAACCAAAACAAATATTCGTCGAGTTTAATGGTCATCTAGCATGTCCGATGCATGGAGTAACGCTTTATGCTTACTCTAACACTATCCCCTGGCCCTATTTTATTGTTATTTTTCGGGTCTTCAGGGGGTAGTTTTCTTTTATCATAAATCAATACAATTTAGTCTGTTTAATCACAGAATTGACAAAATGATTATGATTTATTAAATTAGAAATATAGCCGCAGATATGGTTTAATGGTAGAACTTATCCTTGCCATGGATACGACCGGGGTTCGATTCCCCGTATCTGCTCCAAAAAATATAACCCTTATGGGTTTTGTTTTTTTATTAAGTAATTACTAAACTTTTTATGAGTGCATAACAAATCTTAGTAAAAGAGTTAGAACTTGCCAAAAAACAATTAATATTTAATATTTGATTATACCCACCATTTGAAATAGATTCTTAAGAATAAATAATTCTACCTATCTAAATGATTAGACCTATCAAATGTGTCCTCAAAAAATCTAATCACTCCATTTTATAATCATAATATGCCAAATACTAAATCAGCTAAAAAAGCTCTAAGAGCTTCAACTAGAAAAAGAGCTTATAATACACTTAGAAAAGTTAAAATTAAATCAGCTTACAAGTCACTTAGAAAAAACCTAGCAAATGAACCTCAACAAGCTTCACAGTCTTTATCTGCAGTTTTTTCAGCTTTGGATAAAGCTGTAAAAGGTAAATTCATCACAAAAGAAAGAGCAGCTAGAAGAAAGTCTAGAGCTTCTAAAATGTTCAAGAGATTAACAGGAGATGAAGTTAAAGCTTAGTGCATTTTAACTTAGTTAAAACACAAAATTCCTTATTAGTTTATGACTAATAAGGAATTTTTGCTTGACAAATTAGTTATATACTTAGATAATTAGATCTAGAGCCAACTTTTTTTAATTGAAGGAAAAACAGATGTCAGGATTATCCACTTCTAAACTGCTAACAAAACCATTGTTAAGTAGAGCAGAAATGAAACTTTACATCAATACATGTAAAGAAGTTGATAAGTTACTCACCTCTTCTTTTGCAGGTCATGTTCCATTTAATTGGGATTGGGTGCTTAATTACTTTACTGTAGTCTCGATGATTGATGATCGATTGCAATCTTCAAATATCGCTACTCTAAATACAGCCGAGCAAGGATTGTATAAAATAACTTTAGAGTATGGTAGGAGTTTGAATGGATGTAATCGTTCCTACTATGGAGGATTAATTAATCTTCAAGATATTTACTTCAAGACAGAAGATTTGATTGATTGTTTTAAGACTCATTGCCAATCTGAAGATCTAAGATTTATGAGAGGTAAAGAAGTCAATCTTAAGCAGTTGTTAAAAATTAGTTGCTTTGACTACATCATCAACCTCTATCGCTATTTCCAAAGTTGGTTGAAAAACAAGAACTCTCAACTATTAATCGCTTTGGTAAAACTCCAAGAGGTCTGAATGTAAAATTAATATAACGCTATAAGCGTTATAATTTATTAGATTTTATTTATAATTCGTATGAACTACTACAAAAGCAGTTCATACTGCATTGAATTCATAATTAAAGAATGCTATTATTATTCTTTGGCTTTTTTATACCTTTCTAATGCTTCTTGGCGTGCTATAGATTGAATTATAATTGGGTCGTTATTTAAATCTGAATTAAGCTTATACTTACTTACATATAAGTTGTTAGGATCATATTTTGCTGCTTGTAGATAAGGATTGAATATTCTGATCGGCTTTGGATCTGCTCCAACACTTGCACTCCATTGCCAACCACCATTATTTGACGCTTCATCTAGATCTAGTAGCATTGCTCTAAAGTATTGTTGACCCAATCTCCAGTCAACACCAAGGGTTTTTGTTAATACTGAACCTACTATCATTCTTGATCGATTGTGCATGTATCCTTCAGTAATTAATTGTCTCATAGCTGCATCAACTATTTCATACCCTGTTTGACCATGAATCCACTTTTTAAATCTGTTATATTGCTCAGCTTGATCAACCCACAATTCTTTTTTATTTCTATATTTTAACTGAAATTCTTCATTTAATAAATTCGGATAATTATATAATAGGTATTTATAAAATTCTCTCCATATTAATTCAGATATAAATATTGATTCTCTGGGGTTTGGATCAATTGCTTTTATTTTTTCTTTTATTGTTCTTGGACTTATTAAACCCCACTTTAATGCAACACTGAGTTGAGAATTAATTTTAGATAAATCATCTCTATCGGTTTGGTATGTAAAATATTCTATTTTTAGATATTGATCTAGTTTATTTAAAACTTCATTTTCATTATTATACCATTCAAAATTTAATTGTTCATCTAAATCTGCTAAATTTATGGTCGCATTATTGATTTCTATAGATAACGGCTTTAAGTTAGAATTTAATGCTTTAAAATCAATTTTCGGAAACTCCCTTATTAAAATTACTTTAGATAAGTCTGTTACAGGTAAGCACGAACTTGAAAGAAAATCATTCATTACAGCATTTTTAAATGGCGTAAAAACAGAATATAAGTTACCAGTTCCTGATTTCTGTTTTAGATCTATTGAACATTTATCCTGAAAATAATTTACTGTATTTCCAAGCTTGATCATTAATTCTTGTATATTTAGATCTCTCTTTCGTCCGTAAGGGTCTAAATCAGCATTGGCAAAAATATTTAGTTTGTATTTGGAACTTAACTCCTTAAATATTTCTTCAACATTCCCACAGACTATATTTAAGTTCATACTTTCTTCAAGTTGTTCTATAATTGTGTACATATATCTCAATCTTCTAGTATACAGAGGTTGGCTTACAAAATGATTATCTAGAATAAACAAGCAAAGAACTTGATTTTTGTTTTTTTGAGCGTCTTTGACACAATAAAAAAGCGCAGGATTATCGAATAGTCTATGATCAGAACGGTTCCAAAAGATATTTATTTCTTTCATAAAATAATAATGATTGTTGTTTAAATTAGAGTCAAAAAATATTATCTAATTTTCGAACTCCAGGTCGTTCCTCAAATAGCACCTAAAACTTATAATTAAGTTTTAGTGCTATTTTTTTGTTGTAATCGTGGATGAATATTCTAATACTAGCTTCATGAA